>JAHFVB010000396.1 GCA_023264755.1 Mycobacterium sp.
TAGTCGCAGCAGGCGAATTCGACGCGCAGATGTCACCACGGATTCTGGGCGGCACCCTCGCCGGTAAGGCGGTCGTCGTGTTTCGCACGCCGGACGCGACGAACGACGACGTCGACGGGTTGGCGCGCTTCGTGTCGGCAGGAGGCGGAACGGTCTCCGGGACCATCGCCCTGACCCAACAGTTCGTCGACGCCAATGCCGCGGAAAAGCTCCTGTCGGTGGTCAATTCGCCCATCGTGCCCGCGGGCCGGGCGCTGAGCACCAAGCTGGTGGACCAGGGCTCGCAGGCCGGGGACTTGCTGGGCATCGCCATGCTCAGGGGCCGCGATCCCGCCGTGCCGCCCGTGGACGACATGCAACGCGACACGGTGCTGGCGACGCTGCGCGACACCGGATTCGTCAGCTACGACGGGGGTCGGATCGGCCCGGCGGACGTGGCGCTGATCGTCACCGGCGGCGGCTTGGGCGACGGTGCGGGCAACCAGGGCGCCACCGTGGCACGCTTCGCCGCCGGGTTGGCGCCCCACGGATTCGGCACGGTCGTCGCAAGCCGGGAAGGTTCGGCAACCGGGACCGCCGCGGTCGCCGTGATCAGATCGGACGCGGGCTTGAGCGGCGCCGTGAGCACGGTCGACGACGTCGACACGCAGTCCGGTCGGCTCACCGCCGTGCTGGCCCTGCACGAACTCATCGGCGGTGGGCGACCCGGACAATTCGGAACCGGGCGCGGCGCGGCATCGGTGACCGTCCCGCAGTAAGCGTGCCGTCGGCGCGTCGGCGGCTCTGCCCCCGGCGCGTCAGCGACACTGTGTCGGGGTCGGTGTTAGGGTGAGATTCCGTGGGTCGGCAGGCCCCGAACTAGGCCCGACCTAGATAAGTAAGCCCTGCCCCATTGCCACGGAGGTTGCTCTTGTCCAGTCGATCGAATTCGCTACGCAAGCACCCGCAGACTGCTACCAAGCACATCTTCGTCAGCGGCGGCGTCGCGTCCTCGCTCGGCAAGGGCCTCACCGCGAGCAGTCTTGGTCAGCTGCTCACCGCGCGTGGCCTCCAGGTGACGATGCAGAAGCTCGACCCCTACCTCAACGTCGACCCTGGCACGATGAACCCGTTCCAACACGGTGAGGTGTTCGTCACCGAGGACGGGGCCGAAACCGATCTCGACGTCGGCCACTACGAGCGCTTCCTGGACCGCAATCTGTCCGGCTCGGCCAACGTGACGACCGGTCAGGTCTATTCGACCGTCATCGCCAAGGAACGCCGCGGCGAATACCTCGGCGACACGGTCCAGGTGATCCCGCACATCACCGACGAGATCAAGCGCCGCATCCTGGCCATGTCCGATCCCGACGATCGCGGTCACCGACCGGACGTGGTGATCACCGAGATCGGCGGCACCGTCGGCGACATCGAATCACTGCCATTCCTGGAAGCCGCGCGGCAGGTCCGGCACGAGGTCGGACGCGAGAACGTGTTCTTCCTGCACGTCTCGCTGGTGCCCTACCTGGCGCCGTCTGGAGAGCTGAAGACCAAGCCCACCCAGCACTCGGTCGCCGCGCTGCGCAGCATCGGCATCAGCCCCGACGCGCTGATCCTGCGCTGCGACCGCGACGTGCCCGAGTCGCTGAAGAACAAGATCGCGCTGATGTGCGACGTCGACATCGACGGCGTCATCTCCACCCCCGACGCGCCGTCCATCTACGACATCCCCAAGGTGCTTCACCGCGAGGAACTCGACGCGTACGTGGTGCGGCGGCTGAACCTGCCGTTCCGCGACGTCGATTGGACCGAGTGGGACGACTTGCTGCGCCGCGTGCACGAGCCCCAGGAAACCGTGCGAATCGCCTTGGTGGGCAAGTACATCGACCTCTCGGATGCCTATCTGTCCGTCGCCGAGGCGCTGCGGGCCGGCGGATTCCGACACCGCGCCAAGGTCGAGATCCGCTGGGTGGCCTCCGACGACTGCGAAACCGACGCCAGCGCCGCCGCCGCATTGGCCGGCGTCGACGGCGTGCTGATCCCCGGCGGCTTCGGCATCCGGGGTATCGAAGGCAAGCTCGGGGCCATCAAGTTCGCGCGCAAGCGGCGGCTGCCCGTGCTCGGGTTGTGTCTGGGGCTGCAATGCATCGTCATCGAGGCGGCGCGTTCGGTCGGAATCGACGAGGCGAACTCCGCGGAATTCGATCCGGAGACCCCCGATCCCGTCATCTCCACGATGGCCGATCAGCGCGACGCCGTCGCGGGTGAGGCCGACCTCGGCGGCACCATGCGACTCGGCGCCTATCCAGCCGTGCTGGAAGCGGATTCGATCGTGGCGGGTGCCTACCAGGCCACCGAGGTGTCCGAACGGCACCGTCACCGCTACGAGGTCAACAACGCCTATCGCGACCGGATCGCCGAGAGCGGGTTGCGTTTCTCGGGCACCTCGCCAGACGGCCACCTGGTGGAGTTCGTCGAGTACGCCTCCGAGGTGCACCCGTTCCTGGTCGGCACGCAGGCGCACCCCGAGCTGAAGAGCCGCCCGACGCGGCCGCATCCGCTCTTCGCGGCGTTCATCGGCGCGGCCATCGACTACAAGGCCGCCGAACGACTGCCCGTCGAGCTGGCCACCCAGCGCTCCAATGGTGCCGAGCTCGTGGAGCCAGCCCATCGTGGCTGAGCACGAATTCGAGACCCTTTCGAGCGAGACCCTGCACTCCGGCAAGATCTTCGCCGTGCGCGCCGACGAGGTGCGCATGCCCGGCGGTGGCACGGCGCGCCGCGAGATCGTCGAACACTTCGGCGCCGTCGCGGTCGTCGCACTGGACGAGCACGACAACATCGCGTTGGTCTACCAGTACCGACACGCCGTCGGTCAGCGGCTGTGGGAGCTGCCCGCCGGACTGCTCGACATGGGCGACGAAGCGCCCGAACTCAGCGCGGCCCGGGAACTCGAGGAGGAGGCCGGCCTGCAGGCCCGTGACTGGGCGGTGCTCGTCGACGTCGTCGCGGCACCCGGCTTCAGCGACGAATGCGTCCGGGTCTACCTGGCCACCGGGCTAACCCAGATCGACCGTCCCATGGCACACGACGAGGAAGCCGACCTGTTGCTGGAGTGGTTCCCACTGACCGATGCGGTCCAGCTGGTGCTCAGCGGCGAGATCGTGAACTCCCTTGCCGTAGCCGGAATTCTGGCCGCCCACACCGCCGACCGAGACGGCGCGGCGCTACGTCCCGTCGATGCGCCGTGGCCACTGCGCTCCACCGCGTTCGCCGCCAGGCAGGCCGCGAGGTGACCAGCGTGCTGCCGGCTCACTCCGCTCCCGTCGGAACTCTGGCTGCTCAACTGCAGGGCTACCTCGACCACCTGACCATCGAGCGCGGCGTGGCCGCCAACACCCTGAGCTCCTATCGGCGTGACCTGCGGCGCTATGCCGCTCACCTCACCGCGCGCGGCGTCGACGACTTGGGTGCCGTCGCCGAGGCCGACGTCAGCGAATTCCTGGTCGCGTTGCGCCGCGGCGACCCGGACGCCGGCACTGCTCCCTTGTCGGCGGTCTCTGCCGCCCGGGCCCTGATCGCCGTGCGGGGCTGGCACCGCTTCGCAACGTCGGAGGGGTTGACGGCGGTCGACGTGGCGCGCGCGGTCAAACCGCCGACGCCCACCCGCCGGCTGCCCAAGAGCCTCTCCCTCGACCAGGTGCTGGCCCTGTTGGACGGGGCGGGCGGCGACAGCGAGGCCGACGGCCCGCTGACGCTGCGCAACAGGGCGCTGCTCGAGCTGCTCTATTCGACCGGAGCGCGCATCTCGGAAGCCGTCGGCCTCGACGTCGACGACGTAGACACACACTCCCGCTCGGTGCTCCTGCAGGGCAAGGGTGACAAGCAGCGCCTGGTCCCGATCGGCCGACCGGCGGTGAGCGCGCTGGACACCTACCTGGTGCGCGGCCGCCCCGACCTGGCCCGGCGAGGCAAGGGCACACCCGCCATCTTCCTCAACGTGCGCGGTGGCCGGCTCTCACGGCAGAGCGCGTGGCAGGTGTTGCAGGACGCCGCGGAACGGGCCGGCATCTCCTCGGCGGTGTCACCCCACACGCTGCGTCATTCGTTTGCGACGCATCTGCTCGAGGGCGGCGCCGACGTCCGCGTCGTCCAGGAGCTGCTAGGCCATGCCTCGGTGACGACGACGCAGATCTACACCCTGGTCACCGTGTCGACATTGCGTGAGGTCTGGGCCGGCGCGCACCCGCGGGCCCACTAGCGGCGCGCTCAGGAGCACCGCCGATGGCCCCGCGAGCCGGCTGATTCGCCCCGATTCGGTCAAGTTGCTCTGGTAGCTGACGCCGGGTCTGCCGTATCAAGCGTTCCGATCCCGTTAAACTTCCGCTGATGTACGCCAAGTCAGTGGATTGCTCGACCGGTTCCGGTCACGCATGACCGAGGACGCAGGAAGTAGTGCCGACGGCGCCACCCTGACTGGCCGTACGCCTCGCGTGATTCCCGAGCCCAAGCCCAAGAGCGTGCACGGTCCGGCCAAGGTCATCGCCATGTGCAACCAGAAGGGCGGCGTGGGCAAGACCACGTCGACGATCAACCTGGGCGCGAGCCTCGCCGAGTACGGCCGTCGCGTGTTGCTGGTCGACCTCGATCCGCAGGGTGCCCTTTCCGCCGGTCTGGGGGTGCCGCTGTACGAGTTGCAGCACACCGTGCACAACCTGCTCATCGAGCCCCGCGTCTCCGTCGACGACGTGCTGATCAAGACCCGGGTCAAGGGCATGGACCTGGTGCCGAGCAACATCGACCTGTCGGCTGCGGAGATCCAGCTCGTCAACGAGGTCGGCCGGGAACATTCCCTGTCGCGCGCGTTGCACCCGGTGCTGGACCGCTACGACTACGTGTTGATCGACTGCCAGCCGTCACTGGGCCTGCTCACCGTCAACGGGCTGGCCTGCGCGGACGGGGTGATCATCCCCACCGAATGCGAATACTTCTCCCTTCGCGGCCTGGCGCTGCTGACCGACACCGTGGAGAAGGTGCACGACCGGCTCAACCCGAAGCTGGAGATCAGTGGCATCCTGATCACCCGGTTCGACCCACGCACGGTCAATTCACGCGAGGTCATGGCGCGAGTGCTCGAACGGTTCGGGGAGTTGGTCTTCGACACCGTCATCACCAG
>JAHFVB010000397.1 GCA_023264755.1 Mycobacterium sp.
ATTTTGGCATTGAATTCACTGCAATTTGCGCACTTATTAATCGAATAGCGTCGCTACCGGGTTGACGCGATTCCTTTCCATGTCGAGCAAATGCCGCTTTCGCTCCAGGCCTCCGCCATATCCCGTCAGGTCGCCGTTTGCACCGATGACTCGATGGCAGGGCACGATGATGCCAATCGGATTGTGTCCATTCGCGAGTCCGACCGCCCGTGAGGCGCCAGGTGACCCGATTTGTCTCGCGATTTCGCCATAGGATCGGGTTTGTCCATAGGGAATGGTGGTCAGCGCGGCCCATACGCGTCGTTGGAATTCGGTGCCCACGAGATCGAGTTCCAGCTCGAATTCCATCACTTCGCCGGCGAAATACCCGTTCAGCTGCGCGACGGCGTCGTCGAACGCGGTGGTATCGACCGTCCAGCCCTCGCGGCTGGGCTCGTAGGTCTGGTCCACCATCCGCAGATGTCGCAACCGTCCGTCCACGCCCGCCAGGGTCAGCGGGCCGACCGGGCTGTCCACGGTGCGAACTTGCAGTGTCTCCATCACTTCACTTCCTTCGGTTCGGCCGCTGGTGGCCAGTCGTTGACCTCGTGATCGAGGGCGGTCCACAGGTGTTGAGTGGCATACGCCCGCCAAGGCCTCCACCGGCTGCTGTATTCGGTGAGCAGCCGGGCCGTGCTGGGGAGACCCAACTGTTTGGCGGCCACCAACACCCCTAGGTCGCTGGCCGGAAACGCGTCGGGGTCGCCGAGCGCCCGCATGGCAATCACCTCCGCAGTCCACGGCCCGACGCCAGGAATGGCGAGCAACTGTTGGCGCGCCCGATTCCAGTCGCAACCCGGGTCGAGCACGACGTCGGCCTCGGCCAGCGCGTGGACGAGGGCGGTGAAGGTGCGTTGCCGCGTCTTGGGGAAGGCGAGTAGCGCAGGGTCGATGTCGGCGAGCTGGTCCACGCTCGGAAACGTATGCGTAAGAGTGCCATTGGCGTCGTGCACGGGTGACCCGTGGGCAGCGGCGAGCCTCATGGCGTGCGTGCGGGCCGCCTTCGTGGACACCTGTTGGCCCATGACGACGCGCAGCGCCAGTTCGGATTCGTCCACGGTGCGCGGTATCCGCTGACCGGGCGCCTTCGCTACCAGTGCGGCGAGCCGGGGATCCGCACTCAGCACGTCGATGGTGGCCTCGGGATCGGCATCCAGGTCCAGTAGCCGCCGGCACCGCGCGATCGCAGTGGAGAGATCCCGGAAGTCGTCGAGTACGAGCTCACAGTGGACGTGAGCCGGTCTCGGGGTGAGACTCACGATGCCGTTCCCGGCCGCCAGCCGCAGGGTGCGGCGGTAGGCGCCGGCGTGCACCTCCTCGACACCGGGCACCGCAGTCGCCGCCAGGTGGCCGAACAACCCCTCGTAGGCAAAGGGGGTGCGGACCGGCAACCGCAACGTCAGCACACCCGAGCCCGCTGATTGGTTGCGCCCGAACCTGTTTCGCGACCGTTCGCGTAGGGCGGTCGGCGTCAAGGCGCATACGGTGCGCACGGTGTCATTGAACTGTCGAATGCTGGAGAAGCCCGATGCAAAGGCGACGTCGCCGAAGGGCAGCTCGGTGGTTTCGATGAGCACGCGTGCGGTCTGTGTGCGTTGGGCCCGCGCCAGCGCCAGCGGCTTGACCTCGACCTCGGCCTGGAGGAGTCTTTCGAGTTGGCGCGTCGTGTAGCCCAGGCGGGAGGCCAGCCCGGTCACCCCGTCCCGGTCCACCGTGCCGTCGGCGATGAGGCGCATGGCTCTGGCCACGACGTCGCCGCGGACGTTCCACTCGGGTGAACCCGGCGAGGCATCCGGGCGGCAACGCTTGCAGCCGCGGAATCCGGCGTGTTGCGCCGCCGCCGCGGTGGGGTAGAACCGCACGTTGCGGGCGAACGGCGGTCGCACCGGACAACTGGGCCGGCAGTAGATCTTCGTGGTGAGCACGGCGGTGACGAACCACCCGTCGAAACGGGCGTCCTTGGACTGGACGGCGCGGTAGCAGCGCTCGAAGTCCTCGTACATGACCCCACAATGGCATCTGCGCTACGCCATGACTGGCGGAAAACCGACATCGATGTGCTCGCTCAGGACTGGGCCGCTCAGCGGCTGGCGCCAAACCACCTTCTCCCAACGTTGCTGGGCGTTAGACTTCCGCACTAGCGTGGCTGAGCCTGACGACGAGCGCGCAGCAACTGTGAAGGTGTGACGTCGCGCGATTGTCGGCAATCGCGGCGCCCATCGTCTGACCGTATCCCGGGAGTTTCGCTTGGCGGCATTGCTCAAACGGTGGTGGCGGCAACCCGGTCACTACGATTGGTTCAGCAGATACCTGCAGGCCCGTGGGCTCCGCGGCGCCACCCGCATCTTGATGGCCTCGATTTCGGGCTCGCTGGCCGTCTGCCTGATAGCCCTTCTGCTCAGCAACGACGGTCCGCACAGCACGTTGGCCGTGGCGATGACGTGGACGGCGTTTGCCGGCGGAGTAGTCGGAGTGGTGCTGTGGACGGTGCGGTGGCCGACTCACGGGCAATCGGCGGCCTTCGCGGCGATCACCACTACCTCGATCGCGTTGGGCTGCCTGGCCCATCCCAACCCGATGGCCTCGCTCATCGGCTGCATCGCCTTCGCGACCAGCGGCGCGTACGTCGCGTTCTTCCACACGTCCAAGTACGTGTTCTACAACTTCACCGTCGCGTCCGGGGTGGCGGTGTTCGAAGCCGTGCGGCTGGCCTCGCTGGGGCACGTGGCGTTGGCCGGGGTGGATCTCTTCCTGGTGCTACAGAGCAACATCGCCCTGCCCCTGGCGATCCAGGTCCTGATCCGCGGGTTGGGCCGCGACCTGGTGAAGGCCGACTTGGATCCACTGACCGGCTTGTGCAATCGGCGCGCCTTCCAGCAGCAGACGCTCGAACTGGTCACTTCGCGACCGCTAGGTTCCAGATTCTTGATCATCGCGGTGATCGATCTCGACGAGTTCAAGGCGCTCAACGACCGGCACGGCCACTCGGCGGGCGATCGGGCGCTCGTCGCGGTGGCGCAGGCGTTGCGGGCGAGCACTTGCGACACGGCGGTGGTGGCCCGCAGCGGCGGCGAGGAGTTCACGGTCGCCGACACGTCGCGCATCGGCGACCCCGGCTCGCTGGCGCAACGAATCTGCGCGGCCGTCGCCGAACTGCCGGTCGGTATCACGGCCAGCGTCGGCACGGCGTGCGCTCCGCTCGACGGCATTCGCGGCGACGAGTACCAGCTCTTGGTCGACCAGCTCATCGGTATCGCCGACAAGGCGATGTACCGAGCCAAGCGCAACGGCGGCAACGGGTTTCACCACGCCCTGTCCGAGTGACCGGGTCACGGTCGCCGAACTTCGTCCGGCGTTCGTCGCCCGCGTCGGGCCGGCCAGCTGGGGCAGGGTGGGCACCGGCTGCACCCGAACCACGGCCAACGGCGATGATCGACCCATGAGCCTCATCCCGCTGCCGTCCGCCACGATCGACGACTCCGACGTAGCGCGCGTGCTCGACCGCGCGGTCGGACTCATCAATCCCATGCTCGACCTGTTGGCCGAGACAGACCTGTTGGGACTGAAGAGGCGCACCCACGAACTCGGAGCGTCCCAGGCCACCGGTGCAAGAGTGCTCGACGCGGCGGCGTGGGTGCTCAATGCGATCGACGTTCCGGGTACCCGGGCGTGGGCGGACATGGGGCTCGACGACCGCGTCAACTGGTGGGTGCGCCGCGTCGGCGCGTTGGACACGATCGCCGTTGCCTTCCCCGGGGTGTTCGGCGCCGTCGCCGACCGGCTACCGCTGCAGGACTTCCTCGGCTTCGCCAGTCAGTCGATCGTGCTGTGCGCCGTCGCGCGCGAGTCGGGTGTCACCGACCGCGACCAGCAGGTCCGATTGCTCGGCGCCGTCATGTGCGACCGGGAGCTCGACGTCCAGGACGGCCGAGCCGACGAAGACGCCGCGGGGACCGAGTCGGTGCACCGCGACTCGGGGCTCAAGGGCCTCGCGCAGTCGTTGTGGCAGCTGGCTGGACTGATGCGCGCCATCGGAGCCGAACTGGTCAAGCGGCCGCGCCCGCGCTGTGTCTACCGCTATCTGGGGATGCTGCCCGCCGCGGGTGCCCTCGCCGACTACCTCGGTGAGTACGGTGCGCTGGTACGCGCCTCCAAGGAGGGGCGACGGTGGATCGCGCAGCACGACGGTGCCGTCGTCGCCTGACCGGGCTCGAGTTCGAATCCGTCCGGTTATTCGGCGTCGAGGACGCCGTCGCGTCGGCCCAGGCTGCCCTGCGCGCGGGGCTCGCTCCCTAGGGCAATCCGTGCCCAACCCAGGCTGACCGGCCGGGTTCAGCACGGAGTGGCCAGCCGGGTCGGCCCGTCGTGGCCCCGCAGGGTTACCTCCTCGCCCAATGCCCAACGGGCCCTTTCGCACTCGGCCGCATGCTCGACCGTGGTCGAGGACGCGACCAGGTGACCGTCGATCTTCTTCGACAACTCGCACAGCCGGGCCGCCTCGTTGACGGGCTCGCCGATGACGGTGTACTCGAACCGGTCCTTGGCTCCGACGTTGCCCGCCACCACCTGGCCGGCGGCCACTCCGATGCCGGCACTGCACTCGGGTACCTCCACGCGCAGCCGCTGCGCCATGCCCCGCGCGGCGGCGAGCGCCTCTCCCTCGGCGTCGTCGAGGCGTACCGGGGCGCCGAAGACGGCGAGCACCGCGTCGCCCTCGAACTTGTTGACCAGCCCGTGGTGCTTGTCCACCTCGTCGACGACCACCGCGAAGAATCGGTTGAGCAGGTCGACGACCTCGACGGCGGGCAGGGTGGAGACCAGCCGGGTCGAACCGATGATGTCGATGAAGATGACGGCCGCATGGCGCTCCTCGCCGCCGAGCTTCGGGCGCTCCTTCTCGGCCAATGCGGCGACCTCTCGCCCCACGTGTTGTCCGAAGAGATCGCGCACCCGCTCTCGTTCGCGCAGCCCCACCACCATCGAGTTGAATCCCCGCTGGAGCTGGCCGAGTTCGGTGCCGTCGAACACGACCAGTTCGGTGTCCAGGTCGCCGCGTTCGACACGGTTGAGTGCGGCCCGCACGCTGCGTACCGGAGTGGCGGTGAGCCA
>JAHFVB010000398.1 GCA_023264755.1 Mycobacterium sp.
AAACGACCCGGTTGTTGTTTCCAGCAGTGTAGACGTCGCCGATGACGGCGATGTTCAGTCGGCGGAATGTATCCGTATTCTTCTGAGCTTTGCTCAATGCGAATGCGGACGCACCAACCAGGGTGCCGACTAACACAATGGCAATAGCCGAGGTCAGAATTATTCGTCGTTTACGGATCGATGCCCCCATGTTCAATGGTTACCGTCGATTATCGGAGTATATGTCGAGGAGACGCTGACCGATCGCCGGCATTCCGAATTTGGTGTGGGCGGCTTCCCGTCCACGCTTGCCCATCGTCCGCGCCAGCAACTCATCGGTGAGGATTTGTCGTACCGCGGTCACGAACGCTTGCGACTGACCGTCGGTGACGACGCCGCACCCGGTTTCTTCCACCATGGGCGCCAACCCGCAATCGGCCGCGATCACCACCGGCAGTCCCACGGACATCGCTTCGAGCACCGACATCGGGTAGGGCTCGCGTTCGGAAGGCAGGACGTAGACGCTGGCCTGCGCCATCCGGAGCGCGATTGCGGCGGGCGGCAGCGGCCCTTCCCAGCTGATGCGCGACTCGGCTCCGATCGCGGCCCGAACCGCAGCCCCCTCACCTTCGTCGGGGCCAACGAGCGTGAACCTGGCCTCGAGCCCCTCGGCTAGCAGCGTCTTGGCCAGCTCCACGAACATCACCGGGTGCTTGCGCGCGTGCAAGCGGGCCACGAACAGTACTTCGGGCGGTTGCGGTGGCTTGCTTGCCCTCGGGTAGTCGGGTACGCCATTGCCGACTTGGATCAGGGGCAGCGGAGCACGGGCGACGTCCTCGAGTTGGGCACCTTCCTGCTCGGTGAGGTAGAGCACGGCCTTGGCATCTCGCAGCACCTTGCGCGTCCAGACCGCATCGAGCGGTGCGGCCAGCGGATGGCGAGAAGGTACGACCATTCCGTGGGTTTGCAGCACATACGGGATGCGTTGTCGGCGTGCGGAGATCGCTACGGGCAGCACGACTAGATCGCGACCGAAATGGATGTGCACGGCGTCGAAACTCTTGCCGTCGCGGCGAAACCAGCTGGCCAATCCAGGCGCCCCGAGGCCGGGGAACCCGACTCCGGGAAGCAACGTCCGCGCGGCGAACAGGCGCACCGGCACCCCGTTGACGTCGCGCGTCGAAACCGGGTATCCGCGAGCGGCGGCCGCGAGCGTCACGTCGTGGCCCTGTCTGGCGAGCTCCGCGCTCTGATTCAACGCGACCCGGGCGGGCCCGCCAAAGGCTCCGTCGGGACTCAGCAGAGCTACCACCTGCAGGATCCGCATCACATCGTGGTGACGAGAGACGGTGGGGGGCGCACGAACGAGTTGGGCGGGACGTCGGCGGTGACGAGTGCGGTAGCCGCCACCACCGTGTTGGCCCCGATGGTCACGCCGCGCAACACCGTGGTGCGTGCGCACAGCCACACCCCGTCCTCCAGAACGATGGGGGCGTTGTCGAACTCGAAGCTCGGTGAGTGGCGGTCGTGGCTGCCGGTGCAGACATACGAGTGCTGGGAAATGCAGACATCGGATCCGATGGTGATGTGGTCGAGATTGTAGAGTTCCGCGTCGGTGCCGACCCACGAATTGTCGCCGATTGTCAATTTCCATGGCCATTGCACCCGAACGCGCTGTTTAATCAGCACCCCTTCACCGATCTCGGCGCCAAACCAGCGCAACAGGGCGCACCGCAGCCGGTTCGGGCACCATACCTGGGTGAAAATCAACGTGGACACCGCAACCCAAAGTGCCTGCGGGATGAACCCGCGCCCTTTGTCGTACGGGCGTCCGCGCCGAGCTGCCAGTGATCGGGTAGACGTGGATTGAGAACTCAACTTTCACCCCCCAAGAAATCGGCGCTCTATTGCTCTGGCGACAACCTTAGCGAGCTTGCTGCCAGAGCGCCGCATTATTCAACTCGACCGGCTATCGTTCGGTTTGCGCATAAGGATGCAAAGGACCGCAAAGGATGAAGTGCAAGGGGACGGCGTGAGAAATTCTGCTTTCGCGCCCGTCGTGGACCCGTCGGCAAGTCTGAAGGTGAACACCGCGGTGGCGGGGCAGGTCGCGGTGTTCGCGATCGGCGCGACCTCGGGCATCCACCTGCTGAACTTCACCGTGACGGGCCTGTCGGTGGTGTGTCTGCTGTTGGTGCCGGCCTTTCTGCTCATGACGCACCGCGGGCTGGAGCTCCTGCCCGTGGTGTTGGCGGTGTTGGGCTGGATTTCCTACCTGGCGTCCGGGCTGGTGCACGGCGTGAGTCCGCTTTGGCCGAATGCCGTGGCGCCAGCGGCATTCTCGCTGTACTTCATCGGGCTGACGGTGCTGACCGGACGCTCGGTGGAGCTGATCGCGATGGTCCTCGGCGGGCTGGCCGTCGGGAGCCTGGTCTTCTTCTTCACCACCGGAATCGCGTTGTCCAACACCGGCAGCTTCCTCGACTTCTGGAAATATGGCATCGCGCCAGGCGTGACCGTCCTGGTCCTATTCGGGCTGGTGATGACCAGAGCACCGCTGGTCCTGCACGCGTCGGTGTTGGCGCTGCTCGGGGTGGCCAGCCTCGGGCTCAACTACCGTTCGCACGCACTGGTGTGCTTGCTCGCCTCGGCGATCCTGTTCAGCCACCACTTCTTGCGCGAACGGGTGCGCCGCGGCTGGCGATTCGCTGGGATCATTGCCTTCGGCCTGGCCTTTGGCTACGTCATGCCGATCGCCGCCAGAGCAGGATTGCTCGGGCCCGCGCTGCAAGGCAAGGAAATCGAGCAACAGACCACGGGTCTGCCGACGCTGCTGGCAGGTCGTACGGAGCCGCCAGAGACCATCACCGCCATCATCGAGCATCCGTTGCTTGGCTGGGGAAGTGCGCTGAAGTTCACGCCGGACTTCTATGCCCATGCCGAGCACTTCGCGGTCCAGATGGGGTACATGCCGACGTTTCCGTTCGAGCTCTATTGGCGGCTGCCGGCTCAGGACGAGTCTGCGACGCACTCACTCTTGCTCGGTTCCTGGGCGGAGGGTGGCGTGCTGGCGGTGCTGTTGCCCGCGTTCCTCCTGGTGGCCTGCCTGGGCATCGTGTGGAACTACGCCCGGTTCGGGAAGTGGGCTGCCCTGGTGGTGACGGTTGGCCTGCAAGGGATCTGGGATCTGCTCTTTCAGCCGTGGGCCTACAACATGCTCCCGGTGTTCGCCTGCATCGCGCTGCTGTACGGCGCTACGCACTTTCGCCATGAGCCTGCCCCGCCGCAATGACCTGGACGGTCAGCGCGGTGATCCCCACGGTGGGGCGGCCGTCGTTAGGGCGGGCCGTGCGGTCGGTGTTCAACCAGACCCGGCCGGTAGCGGAACTCATCGTCGTGGCCGACACCGATCAGCCCGTGGACGTCCCCGCCGATGACCGAATCACGCTACTGCGCACCCCGTTTCGTGGTGGCCCCGCCAAGGCCAGACAACTCGGGATCGATGCTGCACGTGGGACGGTCATCGCCCTGCTCGACGACGACGACGAGTGGTATCCAACCAAGCTGGAGCGACAGCTCGAGCCGGTGCGGGGCGAGTCCGACCCGCATTGGATCACCTCGTCCCGGATGTCGATGGTCGGTCCTGGCACCCGCCGGAGAGTCCTGCCGCGGCGGCTCATCGAGCCTCGCCAGTCGTTGGCGGAGTATTGGTTTCGCTTCTCCGACCTCCGGCAAGGCGGTGCCGCACTGCAAACCTCCACGCTGTGCTTCCCGACCGAGCTGGCCCGCCAGATCCGCTGGGACGCTCATGTCGGGGCCGCCCACGACGAGCCAAGCTGGCTGATCAACGTGCAGCGCACGATTCCCGAATTGCGGATCATTCAACTGCCCGACGTGCTGGGTACGTACAACGTCCAGCACGCGTCCGAATCTCGCAGCCGGTCCGACTGCACCGAGAGCTACATCGAGTGGGGTTTGCAGTATCTGGCCGACGAGTCGGACCGCGTACTCGGCGACTACCTCTGCACCAGTCCGGTCAGCGCGGCAGTCTCGGCGGGTTCGTTGCGCGGAGTGCGGCGATCGCTTCAGTGCGCCCTCCGCCACGGTCGGCCCGGTCCCTTTGCCGTGAGTTTCGCCCTGCTGAGCGCGGCCAGGATCCTCGGACAAGCGACGATGTCTCGGATTCGCCGATGACGGTGGAGCAGGGTCGGCTAACCCCTCAGGAGCGGCGCGCCCTGGTGTTAGCGCCCGTGTACCGCATACTCGGTACGCCGGTGGTCGCCGTGCTCGGGCTCGCCAACACCGCCATCATCGTGCGCGAGACCGGTGCGGCCGTGTTCGGACTGGTCTCCCTGGTCGCCACCATCACGCTACTGTTTCCCTTCGCCGATCTCGGCATTGGGGCAACGGTGCTCAATGCCAGCTCCCAGCTATTGGGGGATGACCGGGATCCGAACGCGGCCAACGTCATTCGCAGGGCGTATCACGTACTGTTCGGCGTGGCCGCAGTGGTGGCGGCGGCCGCGTTGGCCGTCATGGCGTTCGACGGCTGGGCCGCGCTGATCGGATTCTCCAGCGGGCCCGACGACAGGTGGGCGATCACCGTGGCCGCCTGTGTGTTTGCCGCGACCATTCCGGCCGCGCTCGGGTTGCGCATCTTGGTCGGCATCGACCGGTTGCCGCTGGTGACGTTGTTGTTGATGAGCTGTCCCGCCTTCGCGCTGATGCTGACGCTAGCGCTCTACTGGATCCACGCGCCGGGGATCTGGTTTGCGGTGTCGGCCTTGGGGGGCCTGCTCATCGGTGAACTCATCGGCACGGTGCTGGCCCTGCGCCACTCGGGTCTCGGGTGGTCGGCATTTGCCCGCGTGACGTTGCCGCGCAGCGACTCCCGACTGCTCGCGGGAAGCATGTGGCTGTTCATCGTGGGGGTGGGCACACCGATCGGAGTGCAAGCCGGCCGCATCCTGTTGGCCCACTTGTCGACGCCATTGGAGCTATCGCAGTACGCGTTGGTGGCCCAGCTCTACGCGGTGTGTTGGTCGGCGCTGGCCACTGCGGGCTACGCCTACTGGCCGGTCTTCGTGAAACGGCGCGCGGCGTGCGAACAGACGGTGCGGATGTGGTGGCAGTTGACGGGTACGTTCGCGGCCGTCGCGGCCGTCGCCA
>JAHFVB010000046.1:0-4681 GCA_023264755.1 Mycobacterium sp.
CGGATTCGGGTCGACGACCGCCGTCATCCAGTGGCCGCCTTGTAGATCTTGGTGATGGACCCATTGTCCTTGTCGAACAGCGCCGGATCCACCGTGCTCCAGCCTCCCAGGTCGGCAATCGTCCACAACTTCTGCGGAGTCGGGAAGTCCTTGCCGAAGTCGGCCAGCACGGCGGGATCTACCGGACGGAATCCGGCCTCGGCCCACACCTTCTGCCCCTCCGGGGTGTAGAGGAAGTTCTTCAACGCGTTGGCCTGAGCGACGTGGGCGGTGGTGGTCGTGACCGCGACCGGGTTTTCGATCTTGAACGTCTGCGGCGGGGTGACGTGCTCGACGGGATTACCCTGCCGCTCGGTGTTGATGGCCTCGTTCTCGTAGCTGATCAGGACGTCCCCGGTGCCCTGCAGGAACACGGTGGTGGCGTCCTTGCCGGACGCGGGCCGGGTCTTGACGTGCGCGCTGACCAGCTTGTCGATGAAGTCCAGGCCGGCAGCGGCATCTGCACCGCCGTTGCTCTTGGCGGCGTACGGCGCCAACAGGTTCCACTTGGCCGAACCCGAGCTCAGCGGGCTGGGCGTGACGACCTCGAGCCCGGGCTGAAGGAGATCGTCCCAGTCGTGGATGTGCTTCGGGTTGCCCTTGCGCACCACCAGCGTCACCACCGAGGTGAACGGAATGCCCTTGGTGGCGTCGGCATTCCAGTCCTTGGCGACCTTGTTGGCCTTGACCAGCCTGGTGACGTCCGGTTCCACCGAGAAGTTGACCAGGTCAGCGGGCTTGCCGTCGACCACGCCACGGGACTGGTCACCGGAGGCGCCATAGGACGTCGTCACCGCGATGCCCTTGCCCTCGGGAGTGGCTTCGAAGGCCGGGATGATCTTCTCCCAACCCGGCTGCGGCACGGAATACGCGACCAGGGTCAGCGTCGTATTCGCGTTGCCGCCGGACCCACCGCCGACGACGTCACTGCTGCCGCCTCCGCAGGCCGTCAGTAGTGCGGCCGTGACCGCAACGGCCGCGGCGGGCAACCAGCGAGACTTGGCATTGTTGAACATTGAAGACCTTTCCTTGCTGAGGACAGACGGTAGCCGAATCCATCGCAACGGAAAGGAATTGGATCAACGCGCATAAATGTGCGCCGTCACTCGTGACACCAGACCGTGGATGGGTATGGGTCAGCGACAACAGTGAACGTCTGCAACGGCGCAATTACCCACGGCAATGAGGGCCAAGATGTGGCCCTCTGTGCTGCCGGACGCCGCTTGCATGGCCGAGAGCCTAGCAGAAGCTCGTGGACGGCTCGGAAGCCCGGATCAACGGGTGATCAGCCACATGACGACGACCAGGACGACCAGGATCGCCAGTATCAGCGTCACCCGCGACCGGGGCATACCGTTCACGATTGCTCCTCGTCCTGGTGCCTAATCCGATGCACCAAGCGAATCCCGTTGCCCAGCGCCCCGTCCAACAACACGGCGACGCCGTACGCCAGGGCCAGCACGACCGGCATCACGATCACGGTCTGCGCGACGAAACCAAGCCCGGACAACCAGAGCTCGACTCCGTCCCACCAATTGAGGACGCCGTTCATTCCGTCCACCCTAGGCGGGCACCAAACGGGGGTACTCCGTGGCCGGTTGCGGGCAGCCACGGCGGACCAGCTACCCCTCCGATGAGTGGACGACAGGTGCTCGTGCGGTCGATGATGTGCAAATGGTCCTGCAGCACGTTGAGCCCACCGACGAAGCCGGCGACGCCGAGCGCGAGCCGGAAGCACCGTTCACGGTGACCGAGCCGGTGCCGTACGTGGGCAGCGGCCCGTTGCGCAATCCGTTCCCGCCCATCGCGGACTACGCGTTCCTGTCGGACTGCGAGAACACCTGCCTGATCTCCTCGGCCGGCTCCGTCGAATGGTTGTGCGTACCACGGCCCGACTCGCCCAGCGTGTTCGGCGCCATCCTCGATCGCAGTGCGGGCCACTTCCGACTGGGCCCCTACGGAGTGTCCGTGCCGGCGGCGCGGCGGTATCTGCCCGGCAGCCTCATCCTCGAGACGACGTGGCAGACCCCCACCGGATGGCTGATCGTGCGCGACGCGTTGGTGATGGGCCCGTGGCACGACATCGAGAGCCGTTCGCGCACTCACCGGCGCACCCCGATGGACTGGGATGCCGAGCACATCCTGCTGCGGACGGTCCGATGCGTCAGCGGCGTGGTCGAGGTGATGATGAGCTGCGAGCCGTCCTTCGACTACCACCGGCAGAGCGCGACGTGGGAGTACTCGGCGGCCGCCTACGGCGAGGCGATCGCGCGGGCCAGCAAGGACCCCGAGGCCCATCCCACGCTGCGGCTGACGACGAACCTGCGCATCGGGCTCGAGGGCCGCGAAGCGCGTGCGCGCACCCGGCTCAACGAAGGGGACAACGTCTTCGTCGCGCTGAGCTGGTCGAAGCATCCGGCGCCGCAGACCTACGAGGAAGCCGCCGACAAGATGTGGCAGACCAGCGAGGCGTGGCGGCAGTGGATCAACATCGGCGACTTCCCCGACCATCCGTGGCGGGCGTACCTGCAGCGCAGCGCCTTGACGCTCAAGGGGCTGACCTACTCGCCGACCGGCGCCCTGCTGGCGGCCAGCACCACCTCGCTGCCGGAAACCCCTCAGGGGGAACGCAATTGGGACTACCGGTACGCCTGGGTACGCGACTCGACGTTCGCACTGTGGGGGCTCTACACCCTCGGACTCGACCGGGAAGCCGATGACTTCTTCTCGTTCATCGCCGACGTCTCCGGGGCGAACAACGGTGAACATCATCCGCTTCAGGTGATGTACGGGGTCGGCGGCGAGCGCAGCCTGGTCGAAGAAGAGCTCCACCACCTGTCGGGTTATGACAATGCGCGTCCGGTGCGGATCGGCAACGGGGCCTACAACCAGATACAGAACGACATCTGGGGCACCATGCTCGACTCGGTCTACCTGCACGCGAAGTCGCGCGAGCAGATCCCCGAGGCACTGTGGCCGGTACTCAAGCGCCAGGTCGAAGAGGCCATCAAGCACTGGCGCGAACCCGACCGTGGCATCTGGGAGGTCCGCGGCGAACCGCAGCACTTCACGTCGAGCAAGGTGATGTGTTGGGTGGCGCTGGATCGCGGTTCGAAACTGGCCGAGCTTCAGGGTGAGAAGAGCTACGCCCAGCAGTGGCGGGTGGTGGCCGAGGAGATCAAGGCCGACATCCTCGCCAAGGGTGTCGACTCCCGCGGCGTGCTGACCCAGCGCTACGGCGACGACGCGCTGGACGCCTCGCTGCTGCTGGTAGTGCTGACCCGCTTCCTGCCCTCCGACGACCCTCGGGTGCGGGCCACCGTGTTGGCCATCGCCGACGAGCTCACCGAGGACGGGCTGGTGTTGCGCTACCGCACCCACGAGACCGACGACGGGCTGTCCGGCGAGGAGGGCAGCTTCACCATCTGCTCGTTCTGGCTGGTGTCGGCGTTGGTGGAGATCGGCGAAGTCAGCCGGGCCAAGCACCTGTGCGAGCGACTGCTGTCCTTCGCCAGCCCGCTGCACCTCTACGCCGAGGAGATCGAGCCGCGTACGGGGCGCCATCTGGGCAACTTCCCGCAGGCGTTCACTCACCTGGCCATGATCAATGCCGTGGTCCACGTGATCCGCGCCGAGGAAGAGTCCGACGGCGCCGGAGTGTTCCAGCCTGCCAACGCGCCGATGTAGGTCCGACGGCACGAAGGTCACCACCTTCGGACAGGCGTCGAGGAAGGTCCGTAAGGTGCTTGACAAATGACGAACGCGCAGTCGGGCGTCACGGCGAGAGGGCAGTGATGGGCAAGATCTACGGCGATGTCACCGAACTGGTCGGACGCACTCCGCTCGTTCGGCTGAATCGGCTGACCGAGGGACTCGGCGCGCAGGTGGTGGCCAAGCTCGAGTTCTACAACCCCGCCAACAGCGTGAAGGACCGCATCGGGGTGGCGATCATCGACGCCGCCGAGCAGTCCGGCGAGCTCAAACCCGGCGGGACCATCGTCGAGGCCACCAGCGGCAACACCGGCATCGCGTTGGCTCTGGTGGGCGCCGCCCGCGGCTACCGGGTCATTCTGACGATGCCGGAAACCATGTCGCTCGAGCGCCGAGTGATGTTGCGCGCGTTCGGCGCCGAGATCGTGCTCACCCCGGGTTCGGAGGGCATGGCGGGTGCGGTGGCCAGGGCCAAGCAGATCATCGCCGACACCGAGAATGCGGTGGCGGCCGATCAATTCGCCAATCCGGCCAATCCCGCGATCCACGAGCGCACGACGGCCGAGGAGATCTGGGCCGATACCGACGGCGCCGTCGACGTGTTCGTGGCGGGCATCGGGACGGGTGGCACGCTAACGGGGGTGGGCCACGTGCTGAAGGCGCGCAAACCCGACGTCAGCATCGTCGGCGTGGAACCGCTGGATTCGCCGATACTCACCGGCGGCAACCCCGGACCGCACAAGATCCAAGGCATCGGAGCCAATTTCATTCCAGAGGTGCTCGACCGGGCGGTCTACGACGAAATCATCGACGTGGCCTACCCCGACGCGCTCGCCGTCGCCCGGTCCCTGGCGACCCAGGAAGGCATCCTCGGCGGCATCTCCGCGGGCGCCAACGTCTCGGCGGCGCTGCAACTGGCGGCCCGCCCGGA
>JAHFVB010000046.1:4691-14856 GCA_023264755.1 Mycobacterium sp.
CTCCACAGAACTTTTCGAGCACATTCGGGATTGACGCAATGGCGTTGCTGTCCACCCTGCGGGAAGACCTGAAGAACGCGCGTCTTCACGACCCAGCCGCGCGCGGCGACGTCGAGAACGCGCTGGTGTACTCCGGCCTGCACGCAATTTGGGGTTATCGGCTGGCCCACCGGATGTGGGCCAGGCCCGCGCTGCGCGGCCCAGCGCGCATCCTCACGCAAGTCACCCGATTCCTCACCGGTATCGAAATCCATCCGGGTGCGACCATCGGTCGCCGATTCTTCATCGACCACGGCATGGGGGTCGTCATCGGGGAAACCGCCGAGCTCGGTGACGACGTGATGGTCTATCACGGAGTGACCCTCGGCGGACGAAGCCTCAAGCAGGGCAAGCGCCATCCCACCATCGGCAACCGGGTGACGATAGGCGCCGGGGCGAAGCTGCTAGGGCCACTGCGCGTCGGCGACGATTCCGCGATCGGCGCCAATGCCGTTGTCACCAGGGACGTTCCGCCGGACTCGATCGCAACCGGCATTCCTGCGGTAGTGCGGCCCCGCACCGACACGCAGCGTGAGCAGGGAGTGGATCCGACCTGCTACGTCGATCCCGCGATGTACATCTAGCGCCGTTGACCCGTTCGGTTGCCAGCACTCAGCCGACGTCGGGGATCTTGTCCAGCATGAGCTTGACGACGGCGATCGCGCGCTCTTGGGCCCGGGCGCGGGGCTTGGTGACGGCGACGTCGGCTTCGACGATCACGTTCGACTTGACGCCGATGGCCCGCTCGTTGGGGAACTCCGGCGTGTGGTGATTGTCCGAGGCCATGATGGTTGCGGACAGCACGGAACCGGATACCTCGACGTCCTCGACTCGCGAGGACAGTTCGGTACCACTGGAGTCGTGGGTGCGCTGGATCACCGTCTGGCCCTGGCAGTCGCGCCACTGTCGGGTGAAGGTCTCGAACAGCGCCTCGGCGTCGTCGGCCGACGCCAAACGCACGGCGCCGACGTTGGCGCTGGAGGCGGTCACCTCGGAGCCGTAGTTCCAGAAGTTGGCGGTGGCCGTGGCGCGGACCGGGCTGTGCTCGTAGTTCAGTCGCATCAGCGCAGAGGTGGGCCCCAGGCATTCGATCGGACTGGCGTCGGCGTCGGTCCGGATGCCGTCCGGTAGCAGTTCGAGTCCACCTTCCCGAGGCGGGAAGCCGTTCAGGCTCAGTGGGTTGCCCACCGCATCGCTGAGCTCCTGCTCGGTCGGGAGCACCGCCGACAACGCGCCGGTTTGAGCCGCCCCTGCTCCGGTGTGCTTGGCTCGGAGCGCTGTTCCCTTGACGGTGGTGGCGCAGCCCGCGCACAACGCCGACGCGGTCAGCACTGCGACGGTTGCGGTCGCGGCTCGAGTCGGGAACATGGTTCCCAGTATCGACCAGCTCGCGGACCGTCGGAGGCACGGATTTCCGTGCCCAGCCCGCGGGCCCCTACTTCTTCGGTTTGTCGCTGGCGGCGTCGGAGGACAATGCCGCGACGAAGGCTTCCTGCGGAACCTCGACCCGGCCGATGGTCTTCATCCGCTTCTTGCCCTCCTTCTGCTTCTCCAGCAGCTTGCGCTTGCGGGTGATGTCACCGCCGTAGCACTTGCTCAGCACGTCCTTGCGGATGGCCCGGATGTTCTCGCGCGCAATGATTCTCGCTCCGATGGCAGCCTGGATCGGCACCTCGAACTGCTGACGGGGAATGAGCTCCTTGAGCTTGGTGGTCATCTTGTTGCCGTAGGCGGCGGCGCCGTCCTTGTGCACGATGGCCGAGAACGCGTCCACCGCCTCACCCTGCAGCAGGATGTCGACCTTCACCAGGTCGGCCACCTGCTCGCCGGCCTCCTCGTAGTCGAGGCTGGCGTAGCCGCGCGTGCGCGACTTCAGGGAGTCGAAGAAGTCGAAGATGATCTCGCCCAACGGCATCGTGTATCGCAGCTCGACCCGCTCGGGCGACAGATAGTCCATGCCGCCGAGCTCGCCGCGTCGCGACTGGCAGAGTTCCATGATGGTGCCGATGAACTCGCTCGGCGCGATGACCGTCGTCTTCACCACCGGTTCGTACACTTCGCGAACCTTGCCCTCGACCCAGTCGGACGGGTTGGTCACGATGAGCTCGGTCCCGTCGTCCTTGACCGCTCCAGGCGCTCGCGGGTGATCTCCATGTGCAGCAGGCCGAGGAATCCGCAGCGGAAGCCGAAGCCCAACGCCACCGACGTTTCGGGCTCCCACGTCAGGGCCGCGTCGTTGAGTTGCAACCGCTCCAGTGCGTCGCGCAGGTTCGGGTAGTCCGACCCGTCGACCGGGTAGAGCCCCGAGTACACCATCGGCTTCGGCTCGCGGTAGCCCGTCAGCGCCTGCGTCGCCCCGTTGCGCGCCGAGGTCACCGTGTCGCCGACCTTCGATTGGCGCACGTCCTTCACGCCGGTGATCAGGTAGCCGACCTCGCCGACGCCAAGGCCTACGGTGGGCTTCGGTTCCGGCGAGACGATGCCGACCTCGAGCAACTCGTGGGTCGCGCCGGTGGACATCATCTTGATCTTCTCGCGCGGGGTGAGCTTGCCGTCCACGACGCGGACGTAGGTGACCACGCCGCGGTAGATGTCGTAGACCGAGTCGAAGATCATCGCGCGCGCCGGCGCATCGGGGTCCCCGACCGGGGCGGGGATCAGCCGGACCACTTCGTCGAGCAGCTCGCGGACGCCCTGGCCGGTCTTGCCCGACACCCGCAGGACGTCGTCGGGTTCGCAACCGATGATGTGGGCGAGCTCGCCGGCGTAGCGGTCCGGGTCGGCTGCCGGCAGGTCGATCTTGTTGAGCACCGGGATGATGGTCAGGTCCCGGTCCAGCGCCAGGTAGAGGTTGGCCAGGGTCTGCGCCTCGATGCCCTGCGCGGCGTCGACCAGCAGCACCGCCCCTTCGCAGGCCTCCAAGGCGCGCGACACCTCGTAGGTGAAGTCGACGTGTCCTGGGGTGTCGATGAGGTGCAACACGTGCTCGACGTCGCCGACCTTCCACGGAAGTCGAACGTTCTGCGCCTTGATGGTGATGCCGCGCTCGCGCTCGATGTCCATCCGGTCCAGGTACTGCGCCCGCATGTCGCGGTCGGCGACAACGCCGGTGATGCCCAGCATGCGGTCGGCCAATGTCGACTTGCCGTGGTCGATGTGGGCGATGATGCAAAAGTTCCGAATCAGTTCCGGCGCGGTGAACGTCTGGTCGGCGAAACTGCTGATGGGAATCTCCTGGTCGGACGGGGCTCGGTGAGGTCGACGTAGATGGCCCGAGCCTTACCAGCGTATCGACCAACCGCCGCCACGACACAATCGTGCTTATGCTCGAAACTATGGCGTCGCAGTGGCAACGGATTCTCAAGGGGACCGAGAATCTGGTGTTCAACGAGGCACCACGGCTCATCCGTCACCTCCAGAACCCCGAGAACGTCCCCCGCACCCTCCAGCAGGGCCTCAAACTTGGGCTGGACGTGGGGCTTTCGGTGCTGGCCGGCGCATCCGGCCCGCCGCAGGTGGCGATCTCCGCAGGTCGGCCGGTTACCAAGGACAGCGTTCCGACGGCGCATCGGGCCCGGCGGCTGGCCTACTCACCCAATCTTGACGGCCGCGCCGATCCGGGCGAGATCGTGTGGACCTGGGTGGTGTACGAGGAGGACGTCACCCGGGGCAAGGACCGGCCGGTGTTGGTCGTGGGACGTGACCACAGCACGCTATTGGGGCTGATGTTGTCCAGCCAGGAGCGCCACGAGCAGGACCGATCGTGGGTCGGCATCGGGACCGGCGACTGGGACTACGAGGGCCGCGCCAGCTGGGTCCGGCTCGATCGCGTGCTCGACGTCCCCGAGGAGGGCATTCGACGCGAGGGCGCGGTGCTACCGAGGGAGACGTTCGAGCTCGTGGCGACGCGGCTGCGCACCGACTACTCCTGGAGCTAGCTCGGCGGGTCGGTAGTCGCGACCCTGATGCAGAACTCGACGGGCGTGCCCCGAGATCTGCACCACGGTCGCTCCCCCGCTCGATCGACGACCCTCGTGCAGAACTCGCCGGACTTTGACCGACATCTGCACCACGGTCGCTCCCCCAAGCGTGTCAGCGCGGCGGCCGCCACATTGGGATGAGGCTGGGCCCGCCGCCCGGCAACGTGATTTCGCCGGTGACCTCGAAGCCGAAGCGCTGGTAGTAGGGCACGTTGTCGGGTTTGCTCGACTCCAGGTAGGCCGGGGCATGTTCGGCGTCGCAACGGTCCAGCCGAGACCGCATCAACGCGTTGCCGAAGCCCTTGCCCCGCACAGCCGGATCACTACCGATGATCGCCAGGTACCAGTGCGGTTCCTCCGGGTGCGCCCGCTGCATCAACTCTTCGGCGACCAGGCCCTTGCGCAACGAGCCGCCGAACGCCCACAGCAGCCCGGGGATGGCCCGTAGTTGCTCACCGCGTGTCTGCCTCCAGCGGCCCGGCGGATCCCAGAGCGCTGCCGCGCCGACGTCGTCCCCGTCGAGCGCGACCTCGACACCGCCGCCGCAGAGGTGGTGGTGACGGGTCAGCGAAGCGAACAGCAGGTGCAGTTTGCGCCTGCGCAGCCCGGCGTCGGGCAGCATCCACTCCATCACCGGATCGTCGAAGAAGGCCCGGCCCAGCGTCTGAGACAGGGCCCCGACGTCTGCTCGCCCAGCCGGTCGGGTCACGACGGCGTTCACCGCTTGCAGTCTTCCCGAGCCGCCGCGATCATGCCATCCGAACCGAGCGTTCAACCCTGGGTGATGTAGGCCTCCAACGCCTCGCGTTCGGCCTGCAGCTGCTCCATGCGGGTCTTCACGACGTCTCCGATGCTCACGATGCCGGCCAGTTGGCCGTTGTCCAGGACGGGTACGTGGCGCACCCGATGGGTGGTCATGAGACCGCTGAGGCTGTCGACGGAATCGTCGGGTGAGCAGGTGATCACCTCGCTGGTCATGATGTCCGCGACGGGGCGACCGAGCGCGGCCGCGCCGTGTTCGTGCAGCATCCGCACGACGTCACGCTCGGAAACGATGCCGACCAGCCCGCCGGGACCGACGACCACCATCGCTCCGACGTTGCGGGTGACCAGCCCGCCGAGCAGATCGCTGACGGTGGTGTCCGGGGCGACGGTGAGCACGCCCGCACCCTTGTTCTTCAGTACGTCTGCGATCCTCATCGGGCGCCTCCATTGTGAGCCGGATCACATCAGGGTAGGACCAATCACGGCGCGGTGAAGGCAGTTGGAACAGATCGCCGTCGCCAACGGTTGCTTGTGCCGTGACGTCGGTCTCAGAGGAAGAACACGCAATGACGGATACCGTCCAGCTAGGTGATGAGTTGACGGTGAGCGCAATCGGCTTCGGCGCGATGGCCCTGACCCCGGTCTACGGCCAGGTGGACGACGCTGAGTCGCTGGCCACCCTTCATCGCAGCGTCGACTTGGGGGTCACGTTCATCGACACCGCCAACGTCTACGGCGGCGGCGCCAACGAGCGGCTCATCGCTGGCCTGCTCGCCGACCGGCGGGACGAGGTGACGCTGGCCACCAAGTTCGGCATCGTCGGAAATCCGGCTGACCGCGCCGCTGGTGGTGGACTGGCCGCCCGCGGCGACGCCGACTACGTCCGGCAGTGCATCGACGAGAGTCTGGATCGGTTGCAGACCGATGTCGTCGACCTCTACTACATGCACCGCCGTGACCTGACCGTGCCTATCGAGGAAACCGTCGGGGCCATGGCCGAGCTGGTGGCCGCGGGCAAGGTCCGGCACCTGGGGCTCTCGGAGGTGACCGCCGACGAGTTACGCGCTGCGGTGGCAGTGCATCCCATCGCCGCGGTGCAAAGCGAGTGGTCGATCTGGAGCCGCGACGTCGAGCGCAGCGTGGTGCCGGCCGCAGCCAAACTCGGCGTCGGATTCGTCCCGTACTCCCCGCTGGGCCGCGGGTTTCTGACGGGCACCTTCCGCTCGCCGGCCGACCTGGCCGGCGAGGCCGACTTCCGTCGCCACATGCCGCGGTTCAGCGACGACGCCATGGCGGCGAACCTGGCCGTGGTGGACGCCATCCGCGCCGTGGCCGACGAGCGGGAGGCCACCGCGGCCCAGGTGGCACTGGCCTGGTTGCGTTATCGCGCCGACGAACTCGGGGTGGCCGCGGTACCCATCCCCGGGACACGTCGGGCGGCCCGCGTCGAGGAGAACCTCAACTCCTTGGACGTGGCGCTCACCGACAGCCAACTGGAGACGCTCGCCGCGGCCGGGGAAGCCGTCTCTGGGAATCGGTTCCACGACCTGTCCTGGGTGTCCGCCGGACGCGAATAACTGGCCAGCGCGACACGCGAATTGCCGCCAAAGGCCACGGATTTCGGTCGCTGCCGGTATACCTGTGGCCATGATCGAAATCACGCTGCTGGGTACCGGAAGTCCGGCCCCCGACCCCAATCGCGCCGGACCGTCCACGTTGGTACGGGCCGGCGAACAGATCTTCCTGGTCGACTGCGGGCGCGGCGTACTCCAGCGGTTGGCCGCCGTCGGAGTCGGCCCCAGCGGGCTGACCGCGCTGCTGTTGACACATCTGCACAGCGACCACATCGCCGATCTCGGTGACCTCATCATCAGCGGCTGGATTACGAACTTCGGGCCCCCAAAACCATTGGTGATCATCGGGCCACCCGGGACCAAGAAGGTCGTCGACGCCACCCTCGTCGCGTTCGGCTCCGACATCGGCTACCGCATCGCGCACCACGCGGACCTCACCGCTCCCCCGGACGTTCGAGTCCACGAGTACACCGAGGGATTGGTCTGGAACGGGACCAGCGAAGCGACGGGACATGGGGACGCGGCGAGCGAAGCGACGGAAAATGGGCCTGACGGGGTGACCATCCGGGTGGCCCCGACCGATCATCGCCCGGTCGAACCCACCATCGCCTTCCGGGTCGAGTACCACGGCGCCTCGGTGGTGCTGGCCGGGGACGGCGTGCCGTGCGCCAGCCTCGACGAACTGGCTTCCGGGGCAGGAGCCCTGGTGCACACCGTGATTCGCAAGGACCTGGTGGCATTGAGCCCGAACCAGCGGGTCAGGGACATCCTGGACTACCACTCCTCGGTGGAGGAAGTGGCCGCCACCGCCGCCCGCGCCGGCGTCGGCACCCTGATCCTCACCCACTACGTGCCGACGATCGCACCCGGCCAGGAGGACGCCTGGCGCGCCCTGGCCGCGACGGAGTTCAGTCGCCAGATCGAACTGGGTGACGACCTGCACCGCGTCGAGGTGCACCCTGGCGTCGGCGTCAAGCCAGGCGAGTAATCTCCACCACCACGTCGAGATCGGTTGAGCCCTCGCCCGAATAGATGCCCTTCAATGGCGTCACGTCGGCGTAGTCACGGCCGACGCCCACACTGATGTACTGCTCGTTGATCGACTTGTCGTTGGTCGGGTCGTAGTGCCACCAGCCACCCGTCCAGGCCTGGATCCAGGCGTGGCTCTGCCCGTCGATGGTTTCGCCGACCTTGGCCTTGACGTTCGGGTGCAGATAGCCCGACACGTAGCGCGATGGAATCCCCATGCTGCGCAACAGGATCAGCGTCAGGTGAGCGAAGTCCTGACAGACGCCCTTGCCCTCGCGGAGCGCGTCTAGCCCCGACGAGTGCACCCCGGTGGTGCCTGGGACGTAGGAGAGTTCGTTGTTCACCCAGTTCGCCGCTTCGATGATCGCCTGCTGCGGGTCGTGGTACTTGGCGATGCGTTCCCCGACGCGCGACATCCGCCTACTGGCGGGGGTAGACGTGGTCGCCGTGAGGAACTCGTCGAACCGGTCGAGCACTGCCTCCGAGCGCAGTTCGTCCCAACCAAGCTTCTCCTTGGGCAACACGTCCTTGTCCGTCTCCACGATCGACGACGACGTCACCTCGAGTTCGGTGTGGGGGGCGTGCAGGTCGAATGTCGTTACCGCCGTTCCCCAGTAGTCGACGTAGCGATAGGACCGGGTAGCGGGCACCGTCTCGACCCGGTTCAGCACGACGTTCTGTCGGGTGTCCGAACGGGGGGTGAGCCGAGCCTCGTTGAACGACGCCGTGACGGGCGACTTGTAGGCGTAGCCGGTGGCGTGAATGACTCGCATGCGCCACATCAGACTTCCCCTTCTTCGATCACGAGCGCGGCGTTTCGGCCCGCATCTGTCCACGCCACCCACGGCGCGGAGTAGAAGTACTCCTGCGCCAACGCTTCTCCGACGTCGGCGCACGTCGTCTGCAGGGCACCGAGCCGCTCCTCGAGCGATTCGAGCAACACCCCCTGGCGCAGGAACTCCAATTCGCTGCGGGCCCGGCCGAGTAGCCGCTGCGCCTCTGCGGTGGCGCCGACGCGATTGAGCCTGCGGTGATGAAGTTCGTCGAGGCTGTGCTCGGCCAATCTCAGCGAGTACATGACCGACCGCGGGAAGAGCCGGTCGAGCATCATGAATTCGACGACGCGGCCGGCGTCGAGCACACCGCGGTAGGTGCGCAGGTAGGTGTCGTGCGCACCCGCCGAGCGCAGCACCGTCACCCAGGCCGGCGACGACGCACTGTCCCCGACCCGCGACAGCAGCAGCCGCACGATCATGTCGACCCGCTCGATGGCCCGGCCCAACACCATGAACCGGTAGCCGTCGTCACGCGACAGCGTGGAGTCGGCCAGTCCGGCGAACTGGGCGGCGCGGCCCTCGA
The DNA here is from genome assembly GCA_023264755.1 of Mycobacterium sp. GTDB lineage: Bacteria > Actinomycetota > Actinomycetes > Mycobacteriales > Mycobacteriaceae > Mycobacterium. Next base: position 13,438 of record JAHFVB010000046.1, read on the forward strand.
TGTAGGACAGGAATTCGTGCGGGCCCAGGCGCTTTGCGGCGCGCTCGCGTTCCGGCAGCGCGTTGTAGGTGGTGTTGAGACATTCCCAGATCTCGGTCGACGTGACTTCGCGTGCGCCGCGGGCATTCTCGCGGGCCGAGGAGATCGATTCGACGATCGAGCAGCCGCCTTGGGTGTCACGGCTGAACGCGACGAGGTCGGTCAGTGACCAGAGGTCCAGCGGTTTGTCGGGGGGCTCGATGCCGAGCACCTTCAGCAGCGTCCGGGAGGCCTGGTCGGGGTCGACGCTGGAGTCTTCCAGGAGCTGATGGACGGTGACGTCGAGAATCCGGGCGGTGTCATCGGCCCGTTCGACGTAGCGTCCGATCCAGTACAGCGATTCCGCGTTGCGCGCCAACATCATTGGCTCCTGTTCATCGTTGGCTGTTCGTGCCGTGGCTCGTCACCGTGCGCGCTTCTCATCGGCCGTCCACTGTCTGCTGCTGTTGCTGTTGCTGCTGCTGTTGCTGTTGCTGTTGCTGTTGCTGTTGCTGTTGCTGTTGCTGATTGTTGCCGGAGCTCGGCACTTGCCCCTGCTGTTGTTGCTGCTGCGTGCTGTCCCCGTCTTTCTCGGCCTTGCCGTTCTTGGCCTCGGCCTTGCCGGTCTTGGCGACCTTGGGCAGCGCTCGCACGACCTCGGCCGCGGCGAGCTCCCGGTCGGCGATCGAGGCGCGCGACGCCAGCACCCAGGTGTCCTTGGAGCCGCCGCCCTGGCTCGAGTTCACCACCAGGGAACCCTCCGGCAACGCGACCCGGGTCAGTCCACCCGGCAGCACCCATACGTCGTCACCGTCGTTGACGCAGAACGGGCGCAGGTCGACGTGGCGCGGTGCGAGTTTGTCGCCGATCTGCGTCGGAACCGTCGACAGCTGGACGACGGGCTGAGCGATCCAGCCACGCGGGTCGGCGCGGACCTTCTTGGTGATCGCGGCGAGCTCCTTGTCCGATGCGTCCGGGCCGAAGACGATGCCGTAACCGCCAGAACCTTCGACGGGTTTGATGACGAGCTCGTCGATGCGGTCGAGCACCTCCTCGCGCTCGTCGTCCAGCCAGCAGCGGAAGGTGTCGACGTTGGCAAGGGAAGGCTTTTCACCCAGGTAGTACTCGATGATCGTCGGGACGTAGGTGTAGACCAGCTTGTCGTCGCCGACGCCGTTGCCCACCGCACTCGAGATGACGACGTTGCCCGCGCGGGCGGCGTTGAGGATCCCTGCGACCCCGAGCACGGAGTCGGGCTTGAAGTGCATCGGGTCCAGGTACTCGTCGTCGATGCGCCGGTAGATGACGTCGACCTGACGCTCGCCCTCGGTGGTGCGCATGTAGACGGTGTTGTCCCGGCAGAACAGGTCGCGACCCTCGACGAGTTCGACACCCATCTGC
>JAHFVB010000047.1 GCA_023264755.1 Mycobacterium sp.
GGGGGTAGTTCGACACCGGCTGCGGCCAGGTCCTGCTCCGCCGTGCGAAAGAAGTTGCGGGCCCGGTCATCGCGCCCCCGGGTGGCCATCAACGCCGCCTGGCTGACCAACTCGGGGCGAGCCACCATCAGTTCCTGAGCGAGGTAGGAGCCCATCGAGGTGGCCACCAGCCGGACGGGGCCGATCTTGAGCCGTTCGATCAGGTGCGCGGTGTCGGCCACCATCGTCTTGGTCATGAAACCGTGAGCGTCCTCGGTGGCGCCCACCCCGCGGTTGTCGAACGTGATGACCCGGTACCCGGCAGCCAGAAAAGCCGGCGTCTGATGCAGCTGCCACGTACGTCCGACAACACCCTGACCTGCAATGAATAGCACCGGCGCGCCATCGCCGCGGTCATCGAAAGCCAGCTCCACCACGCATGGACGGTACTACGCCGGCCACCGGTCAGGGACCGGCGTCACCCAGCAGCTGGACGACGCGAAGGTCGACGAGCTCACGCATGACCAGTGAGGTGTTGGTACGGCGCACCCCGCGAATGCTCAGTACCTGGCCCGCGATGCGATAGAGGTCGTCGGCGTCGCGGGCCACCACCTGGATCAGCAGGTCGGCTCCCCCGCTGAGGCCCAGCACTTCGACTACCTCCGGTATCTCACCCAGCGCGGTCGAGACCTGGCCCAACAAGCGCTGCTTGAGCCGGGCTCGAAGGTAGGCCCGCATCGGATAGCCCAGCACCGCCGGGTCGATGCGGCGGTCGAACGACCGCAGCATGCCGTCCTGATCCCACTTGTTCAACCGGGCTTGCACGGTGTTGCGCGACACCTTGGCCCGCTCAGCCAGGACGATCGCCGACGCGCGCGGGTCTCGGGCCAGCGCGGCGAGCAACCGGGCGTCGATCTGGTCGGCGGTGGGCCTGGTTGTCATCTTGCCCACTCCGAGCGGTCTCGCTGGTTCAGCATGAGTGCATTATGCACACGCTCTGTCGAGGTAGTTGCGCGCTGGACCGAGTAATGCTGCACTCGGTTGGCATTCTGCCCAACGCAGCTGATTTGGCTCCCCGCTAGGAAGTAGCGCACATGACCACCACCGGCCAGGTCGCAGGCAGGCCGTCCGAAGTGGACGGCGTGGAACCGCTGGAACGCATCGCCGAACGGGTGCTGTGGTTGTCGACCGCGATCGTGCATCACGCCAACAACGTTCGGCCCAATCCCAGCGGCATGAAGGTGGGCGGGCACCAGGCGTCGTGCGCCTCCATGGTCTCGATCATGACGTCGCTGTACCTCGAGCAACTCGCCGCCGGAGACCGAGTGTCGGTCAAACCACACGCCTCCCCGGTGCTGCACGCCATCAACTACCTGCTCGGGTTCCTCGACGAGAAGTACCTGACGACGTTGCGCGAGTACGGCGGACTGCAGAGCTATCCGAGCCGGTCCAAGGATCCCGATCCCGTCGACTACTCGACCGGATCGGTGGGCATCGGGGCGACCGCACCGATCTGGGGGGCCGTCGCGCGACGCTACGTCGACACCACGTTGACGTCCACGGGTACCGGACGGCAGTACTCACTGCTCGGTGATGCCGAGCTCGACGAGGGGGCGGTATGGGAGGCGATCCTCGATCCCGCCGTGCAGGAGCTGGGCGAAGTCGTGTGGATCGTCGACATGAACCGCCAGTCACTGGACCGGGTGGTGCCCAACATCGCGGCGGGCCGGGTGGCGACGATGTTCGCCGCGGCCGGCTGGCAAGTCATCGACGTCAAGTTCGGCACGTTGCTCGAGGAACTGTTCACCAGGCCCGGCGGGGCGCAGCTCCGGCAACGCATCCTGGATATGCCCAATCCGGAATATCAGCGGCTGCTCCGCTGCGACGCCGAGCAGATGCGGGCCCGGCTGCCTGGAGCGGGACCGGACGCCGCGGCGCTGAGTGAGCTGATCGACGGGCTCGACGACGAGACGCTGATTCGGGCCATCGCCAATCTGGGCGGCCATGACCTGGCCTCGTTGCGGGCCGCCTTCGCCCAGCTCGACGACACCCGGCCCACGGTCATCCTGGCCTACACCATCAAGGGTTGGCGGCTACCGACCCAGGGGCATCCCCAGAACCACTCGGCGCTGCTCACCGTCGAGCAGTTCGCCGAACTGGGCGCCGCCCTCGGCAACGACCCAGCCCACCCGTGGAGCCGCTTCGACGTCACCAGTCCGGCCGGTTTGCGGTGTGCCGCCGCCGCCGAAAGACTCACGCGTCCAACACAATCCAGCGTCGCACCGCCAACCGTGCCCACCGAGATCGGGCGCACCCCGCAGGCCGTCACCACCACCCAGGCGGCGCTGGGCCGCACGCTGCTCGACCTCACCCGCGAAGCGCCCGAGGTGGCCAAGCGCGTCGTGACCGTCAGCCCCGACGTCAGTTCCAGCACCAACTTGGCCGGCTGGCTCAACAAGGTCGGGGTGTGGTCCCCGGCGGAGCGGCGCAACTGGTTCGACGACGACCCGGAGACCATCATGCATTGGCGCGAGAAGCCGACGGGCCAGCACATGGAGCTCGGCATCGCCGAGACCAACCTGGTGGGGCTGATCGGGGAGCTCGGCGCCACCTGGAGTAGGTGGGGCCAACCGCTGTTCCCCATCGGGGTGCTCTACGACCCCTTCGTCGAACGCGCGCTCGAACCGTGGTCGTTCGGGATCTACGCCGGCGGTCAGTCGATCCTGGTCGGAACCCCCTCCGGGGTGACGTTGGCGGCCGAGGGCGGCGCGCACCAATCCGTGAAGACCCCCTCGATCGGGTTGGAGCAGCCGGGCTGCGTCAGCTACGAGCCGGCCTTCGCCGCCGAAGTCGAATGGACGCTGCTGCACTGCATGTCGCAGCTCGGCCGCCCCGACGGCAAGTCGGCCTACCTGCGACTGTCGACCAGACCCGTGGCCCAAGACTTGGCGGGTATGCCCACCGACCCCGCTGCGCGGGAGCGCCGCAGGCAGCACGTGATTGCCGGCGCCTACACGCTGCGCTCACACCCTCACCCAGCCACCACGATCGTGGCCATGGGCGCCATGGTCACCGAAGCCCTGCAGGCCGCCGATCGGCTGGCCCAACTCGACATCGCCACCGAAGTGGTCTGCGTGACCAGTCCGGGGCTGTTGTTCGCGGCGATGCAGGCCCGCAACGGGCTCGGCTCGGCACCCTCGTGGATCCTGGACCAGGTGTTCCCCGCCGACCGCGCGGCCCCCATGGTGACCGTGCTCGACGGGCACCCCCACACCCTGGCCTTCCTGCCGTCGCTCAACCGGGTCCCGGTGAAGTCGCTGGGCGTCAGCACCTTTGGCCAAGCCGGAGCCCTCGACGCCATCTACCGACACCACGGCATCGACACCGATGCCATCGTGCGCGCCGCGCTCGACCTGAGCACCTAGCCACTCGGCCACCCGCTACGCTTCTGTCACCAGCTCGTGGCGTGCCTGACTCGCCTCGAACGGGAAGGCAGGTGGTCACGTTGCCGCGTCCGTGGCTGGCCGAGCTCAGACCCGTCGTCGAGCAGTCCTTTCCCAATGCCTCGGTGTTGCGGGCGCGGGCCGAGGAACTGGCGGTTCTGCTGGGCCCCGGGCCCACTGGCTGGGCCGTGGAGCTAGGCGCCTTCATGACCGCCCGCGTCACCGCGGCGATCCCGGAGTTGGCGGTCGACGCGATCGCGGCCGAGATACACAAGGGCTGTGAAGCCGTCGCACTGGGCAGCCTCGCGGCGTTGGCGCGCGACACCGACGTGACCTTCGCTGCGATGCCGGAGGTGCTGTCGGGTCCGATGGAGGTGGTGGCGCGCGGCATCGGCATCGAGCACATGCTGCGCAGCATCCACGTCGCACACGCCGCGGCCGCCGAGGTCATGCTCGACGCCGCCGAACGGATGATCCCCGAGCCGCAACGCTTCACCGAACTGCGGCGCATCAGCGAGGTCCTCTTCGGCATCGTCGACTTCTTGACCGAACGCATGGCCGGTGAGTACACCCGTGCGCAGGAAGCGTGGTTGACCAGTTCGGTGGCCTTGCGCATGGAACTCGTCGAGGAGTTGCTCGGCGGAGCGGCCGTTCCACCGGATCGGGCGACCCGGGTGCTGGGTTACGACTTGAGCCGCTGGCACTTGGCCGTGATCGCCTGGACCGGCGGCTCCGCGCCCGCCGACCCGACCCAGCTGCAGACCACCGCGGCCGACGCGTTGACCGCCGCGGGCTGCGTGTCCAGGCTGGTGCTGCCCGTGGGCGCCACCGAGGTGTGGGCCTGGGGGTCGCGCACGGCCCACCCCCCGGAACTATTCGGCGCCCCCACCCCGCCGGCGGGCGTACGGATCTCGACCGGACTGGCCGCGGCCGGCGTCGAGGGTTTCCGCCGCAGTCACCAGCAGGCGGCTCACGCGGCTCGCGTCGGTGCGCTGTCGACCCGTGAGGACTGGTTGTTTCGCTACGAAGACCTCGACATCGTCGCGATGCTCAGCGCCGATCTGCCGGCCGCACGCGAATTCGTCACCCGTGAGCTCGGCGCACTGGCCGGCCCCGGCGAATCCGTCGCCACGGTCCGGCACACGCTCAAGTGCTACCTCGACCGCGATCGCAGTCTCGCGCGCACGGCAGCCGAGCTCCACGTGGCCCGCAATACCGTCGCCTACCGGGTACAGCGGGCCGAGCAGCTGCGCGGACGTCCCGCGACCGAACGCCGCCTGCAGCTGCACGCCGCGCTCACCCTCGCCGACGAGCTCGCCGAAGCGGTGCTCCCACCCGAACCACGATTGGACTGAAGTCCAAAACGACTACGCACATTCGGGGCTCCGATACAAGCTCGCGGAGGGCGTGAGGCAGTTCACTGGGCCATGCACCGTCGAACGACGTGCAGATCGGAGCTCGCCCGTGGTCGTCCAGCTCGTCCGCTATCGAAACGACGGCCGTGACAACGGCCATGCGGCCTGGGGCGTCCTCACGGGCGACACGATCTCGCCCCTGAACGGGCAGTACGAGCGCACCGCCGACCTGATCGAGCGCGGCCAGGCCGACTGGACGGCGGCGGCTTCGAAACCGGGCAGCGTCCCCTTCTCCGACGTCGAGCCGCTCTCGCCGATCACCACGCCCTGCCGGGTGATGTGTCAGGGCGCCAACTACCGCCAGCACGCCATCGAATCCGGCATGAACCCTGACGAGCGCGCCTTCAACCTCTTCTTCGACAAGACCGATGCCGCCGTCACCGGACCGCACTCGGAGGTGATCCGCCCCGCCCACGTCACGCTTCTGGACTACGAGATCGAGTTGGCCCTGGTGATGCGTCAACAGGTCGACGCGCCCACCACGATCACCGTCGCCGACCTGCCCCAGTACGTCTTCGGCGTCACCATCGCCAACGACCTGTCCGCCCGCGACGTACAACTGCCTCAGGGCCAGTTCCTCAAGGGCAAGAGCTACCGCGGCTTCTGCCCACTCGGACCCATCCTCGCGATACTGGAACCCCAGGACTTCGCGCTGCTCGACGACCTCGAGCTGCGACTGGAGGTCAACGGAGGCCTGCGGCAGACCGACAACACCGCGAACATGCTCTACCGCCCGGCCGAGACACTCACCGAACTGACCGAGTTCTGCAATCTGAGCCCCGGCGACGTGCTGCTCACCGGTACCCCCCACGGCTGTGTGGCCACCTCCCCTCCGGCGCTGGTGCGCCGGTTGGCCACCGCGCTGCTGCCCGAGGACAAGCTGTGGGCGGCCTTCGTCAAGACCAACAAGCGCAAGCCGTACTTGCAACCCGGCGATGTCATCACCGCCTCGATAAGGAATTCGACGGGTTCGCTCGACCTCGGCACCCAGCGCAACACCATTACCGCCCCCTCCACCTAGCCAAGGCCGAGCTAGTTTCGAGATTGTCAGAGGACAAGCCGATGAGCGCAACGCCCAGTCCATTGCCGCCCGCTGCCACCCAGCCGCCCGACGGTGTCGCTTCGACACCGAAGCTCGACGAACTTCCCGATCGGGTGGTTCCCGAGTTCATCGCGCACTACGTCGTGAAGACCGCCCGAAGCGTCGAGATGATCGACTGGTACGCCAAGGTATTCGGGGCCCGAGTGGTTCACGAAGACGAGCGGATCGCCTTCCTCACCTGGGATCACGAAAGCCATCGGCTGGCGCTGATCAAGCTCCCGCCGCCACTGCGACATCTCTTTCCGCTGGCCCGGCTGCGACGCAAGACCTACGGCATCGACCATCTCGCCTTGAGCTTCCCCGCACTGGAACAGCTGCTGTTGACCTACGAGCGGCTCAAGAAGGTGGGGATCACCCCGGTGTGGTCGATCAACCACGGTCCCACCACCAGCCTCTACTACGAGGATCCCGAGGGCATTCGGCTCGAGTTCCAGGTCGAGAACTTTCCCACCGCACAGCAGACCGCCGAATACTTCAACAGCCCCGAGTTCGCCGACAACCCGATCGGCGTCAACATCGACCCCGACTATCTGCTCGAGCGGTTGCGGGCCGGCGCCGCTGACACCGAGCTACTCAAACGTGGTGCCGGCACCCGGCCAGGCACCAAGCAGCGCGCGAACAAGCGCACCATTACCTGGAAGACGTTGTGACGCATGCCCACTGAATCAGTTGTCATCGTCGGCGCCGGAGCGGCCGGCTCCACCATGGCCCTATTGCTGGCCCGCTACGGGATCGCCAGCTCGGTAGTCGAGCAGCGGACCGACACGCGCCTGCATCCGGCCGCGCACGTCATCAACGCCCGCACGCTCGAAATCTGGAGCCAGGCCTCCCCTCGGCTGCTGCGCGCCGTGGAGTCGATGACCCCACCCATCGACACGGTCAACGTGATCCGGTGGTGCACCGACGTGCGCACCGCACCGCTGGGCGAGATCGACCTACTGTCGCAACCGGATCGGCTCGCCGAGGTCCGCTCACACAGCCCGTACTTGATCTCCCACGTCGGTCAGCACCTACTCATGCCCGCACTGTGGGAGGCCCTCGACGACGAGGCGCTGGTCGACTTCCGGCGCGGTTGGCGGGCCGCCGGCAGCGCCGAGCACCTCACCCTGCATGCGCCGGACGGCACGTCGACGCCGGTGTCGCCGCGCTACGTCATCGCGGCCGACGGGGCCAACAGCACGCTTCGGGAGGCGGCCGGAATCAGCATGACCGGCCCGGTGCTGGCCAACATGGGCAGTGTCTTCTTCCATGCGCCGGGGCTCTACCCGGACGGCGCCGACCGGCCCCTGCTCAGTTGGATCTACCACCCCAAGTTCAGCGGGGTGATGATCGCCCACGCCGACGACGACTACGTGCTGATGACCCCCTATCTCCATGGCGCCCAACTCATCGCGCGGCAAAGCCGCGAGTACTGGAACCGCGTGCTACCCGACGTGATAGGGGCGACCGACTACCAGATCCGTTCGACGGGCACCTGGACCATGACCTCCCAGCTCGCCGATCGCTTCCGCCGCGGTCCGCTACTGCTGATCGGCGATGCGGCCCACCGGTTTCCGCACACCGGCGGGTTCGGACTCAACAGCGGCGTGCAAGACGCCCACAATCTGGCGTGGAAGCTGGCCGCGGTACTCGAGTCCGGGGCTCCGGACTCACTGCTCGATTCCTACGAACCCGAACGCCGGCCCGTCATCGCGCGATTCGCGGCGCAGAGCACCAACAACCACTTCAAACTCGACGAGGTCACCGCTCCTCTGGGCATCACCAATCGTTCGTTGCACAAGGCCACCGAACTGATGGGCCGGGCTGCGCTGGCGTGGATTCCCGACCGGGTGATGGCCACCGTGGCCGACGGACTGACCCGAGCTCAGACCTCGCGCACCAAGCGGCTGCTGCGGCAGGACTCACGCGGCCAACGCCTCCGACAGCGGATGGGCGACGAGATCCCCGGGCAGGTGGAGCACTTCGTGGCCAGCGGCCTGGAGTTCGGCTACGCCTACTCCAGCTCACTGGTCGATATCGCAAGCGAAGGGCCCTGCCCTGACGGGGACGTGTCGTTGTACCACCCCACTACCCACCCGGGCGCGCGGCTACCGCACACGCTCGTACTCGACGACACCGGGCAGGCCCGACCCGTCCACGAACTGATCAGCCGAACCGGTTTGACGCTCTTCACCTTCGACTCGCAGGGTTGGTCCGTTGCGGTCGATCAGTCACCGATGGCGTTCCCCATCAACGTGATTCAGTTGGCGGCGCCAACCAGTGCTGCCCACCAGGCGATGGTCGACTTGTTCGAGGTCGGCGAGCACGGTGCGGTGTTGACCCGCCCCGACGACCACGTCGTCTGGCGTAGCCGGACCGACTCGTCCTCGGTCGCGGCGTTGCGCGAGTTCCTCGCCGCGGCGTGGGGCCGGGTCGGCTCCGCCGTCAGCTGATCGTCGCCGCCCGCCTGGTCTGGTCACGTCGCACTGCACCGGCGGCGCCGGCCGTGTGAGAGCATGCCCGGCATGGGGTTTGCAGCGCTGGCCGGGCGCGCCGTGGCCGGCATCGGGTTGACCGCCGCCGCGCTCATCGCCGGTGCCTCGACACCGGCGGCTTCTGCTGACGAGTGCCCGGACGTCGAGTTGATCTTCGCGCGCGGCACGGCCGAGGCGCCGGGGCTGGGGCGCGTCGGCGACGCGCTGGCCGCCACCTTGGCGCCGCTACTGGGCGGGCGCAACCTCGACACCTACGCGGTGAACTATCCGGCGAGCTACAACTTCCTCTCGACCCGAGACGGGGCCAACGACGCGGCGGCGCGCATCGCCGACATGGGGGCGCGCTGCCCGGGCACTCGGCTCGTACTCGGCGGCTTCTCCCAAGGCGCGGCGGTGGTGTCCATGCTTGCCGGCGTCGCGCCCGTCGGCGACCGCATCGGCAGCATCGGCTCTGCCCCTCCGCTTCCGCCGGAGTCGGCGGCAATGGTCTCCGCGGTAGCGGTTTTCGGCAATCCGGGCGCCCGCTTCGGCACTCCGCTGTCGACCAATGGCCAGTTTGCGGGCCGCACCATCGACCTGTGCAGTCCGGGGGATCCGATCTGTTCGGACGGCCGCAGTCGCTCCGCCCACAGCAACTACGAACTGCCGCCCTATCCGGATCGGGCCGCCACCTTCGTCGCGGGGTTGGTCTAGCCCGCTGAAGTGCCTCGTCCCCTCTTCGGGGGGCCGAGGCCCGGCCGTTTCCCTCAGTTACTCGCCGGTGGCGTCCAGAACGCTGACCCAGGCCTCGCGCAGGCACGCTTCGAACTCCTGCGCCGACACCAGCGCCGTGTCGAGGTTCACGCACATCCGGACCCTGCCGTCGTAATCGATCGGCGACGCCACGACGTGGGTCCCCGTGACGGGAGCGAATGCGCTGTAGTCGACCACTCGGCGCCCCCTCACCACCAGGTCGGGCATGGTGACGAAGGGCGTCAAGAGCAGCTCGCTCATTGCCGGGCCAGGGAGCGCAGCGCCGGACTGCCACGCCTCCAGTGCTCGTTGCTCGCTGGCGACGAGCTCGAATGCCAGCAGTGCGCTGAGCGGTGCCAGCCGATCGGGCCCCACCCAGTCGGCGGTCACCCGTAGGGTGGCAACGTGAGTGTTCAGCGCTCCATTGCTGTTCTGTACCAACCACTCCGAGGTCGCCGGAAGGGTGATCATCACGGCGTCGCGACTGATCCCCGTGCGCTCCCAGTAGCGCAGCATCGCCGAGGCGAGCAGGCTCACCGACAACACGTCGAGGGTCGCGCCGCACCGCGCTGCGACGGCTTCCCAGGCCTGTCGCGTTCCGAAGTCGAGCACGCTCACCTGCTGGTGACGGCTGTTGAGCTGGGCCGGGGCGAGGTCCCCGGCCGCACTGTCATCGGGCGCCTGCTGCGACGCCGACGCCGAAGTCGAATCGTGTTGCGGGACATCGATCCATATCTTGCGCTCGCCGTCCACGCCGAAGGCACTGGCGAGCATGCTCAGCGCTTCTTCACCATTGCCGACCGCGTGGTGCAGCCGCACCAGCAGCGCGCTGCGGCCTCCGCTGAGCCCGGAGTAGTACACGACGTGCCACAGTTGCCGATCCAAGGGGAAGACCCGCTCCTGCAACTCGCTGCACCGCTCCAGTACGTCGGCGGGGCCCGATCCCGAAGGTAGTTCGACGAAGTCGAGCTGACCCTCGGCGTCGGTCGGGGCCCACTGCTCGTGTCCGGACGCGTCCCGCACGATGCGTTGCGACAGCCGCGGGCTCACCGCCTTGAGTTCGGCGACGGCCGCGTGCACCTCGCCCGGGGACAGCGGCCCGTCGAGGACCAGGACGTAGGACACCGCGACGTTGAGCCCTCCGCGCGTCTCCATGTCAAGGAACATCCGCGCGGGCGCGGCAATCACACGATTGATGGGGAGCAGGATCGTCACGGTGCGACCTCACTGACTTGTTGCGCGGGCCGGGGCCACGGTTGGGGTATGGGACGTTGTCTGACCCGCATCGGCCACCAGAACCAGCGGCCGAACAGCGTGGCGATCGACGGGGTCATCAGCGAGCGCACCACGAGGGTGTCGAAGAGCAGGCCGAGGCCAATGGTGGTGCCCACCTGTTCGATGATGATCAGCTGACTGCTGGCCATCGAGGCCATCGTGAAGGCGAAGACCAACCCTGCGGACGTGACGACGGAACCGGTGCCCACCATGGCGCGGATGATCCCGGTGCGCACTCCGGCGTGGAGTTCTTCCTTCATTCTCGACACCAGCAACAGGTTGTAGTCCGCACCGACGGCTAGCAGCACGATCACCGACATCGGTAGCACCATCCAGTGCAACGGGATGCCGATGACGTGCTGCCACAACAACACCGACAATCCGAAGGAGGCGGCCAGGCTGAGCACCACGGTGCCGACGATGACCGCTGCGGCGACGACCGCTCGGGTGAGCACCGTCATGATGATGAAGATCAGGATGAGCGCGGCGACCGCTGCGATGACGAGGTCGTAGTTGGCCCCTTGCTGCATGTCCGCATACATGGCCGCACTGCCACCGAGATAGATGCGCGATCCCTCCAGCGGCGTGCCCTTGATGGCATCCGCGGCCGCGACCTTGAGCGGTTCGATGCGCGAGGTGCCCTCCTGGGTGAGCGGATCACCTTGGTGAATGATGGTGAACCGCACCGCATGTCCGTCGGGCGACAGGAACATCTTGATGCCCCGCTTGAAGTCGGCATTGTCGAAGGCCTCCGGCGGCAGGTAGAACGAGTCGTCGTTGCGGGCGCGGTCGAACGCCTCCCCCATCGCCGTGGAGTTGTTCTGCATGGCCATGGTCTGGTCCTGTTGGGCCTTTTGGGCTTGGTACTGGTTGAGCATCAGCTGCTTCTGATCCTTCATCGACTGGATCATCGGCGGCATGATGGCGACCATCTGGGGCATCAAGTCGGCCAGCCGTTGAATGTCGGGCACGATGTCCTGCAGGTCGTCGGACATCGTGGAGATGCCGTCCAGGGCGTCGAAGACCGAACGCAGCGCGTAGCACACCGGAATGTCGAAACAGTGTGGCTCCCAGTAGAAGTAGTTGCGCATCGGCCGGAAGAAGTCGTCAAAGTTCGCGATCTCGTCCCGCAGTGTCTGAACGTCCTCCGACGTCTTGTTCATCTTCTTGGCCATGCTGGCCGTGACGGCGGCCATCTGCGCGGTGATGCCCTGCATCTTGGTCATCTGATCGATGGAGACCTGCATGGCGTCGGCCTGTTTGAGCGTGTTGGCGATGATGGTCTGTTGGTAGTCGTTGTTCATGACCTGGCCAGTGCCGTTCTGGCTGATCGTGTACGGAATGGTGCTGTGCTCGATCGGCTTTCCCTCCGGGCGCGTGATCGTCTGCACCTGGTCGATGCCGTGGACGCGGACCAGCGCCTTGGCGATCTTGTCGATGACGAGGAAGTCGGCCGGATTGCGTAGATCGTGGTCGGCTTCGACCATCATCAGGTCGGGATTCATCTTGGCTTCGGAGAAGTGCCGGTCGGCTGCCGCGTAGCCGACATTGGCCGGAATGTCCTTGGGCAGGTAGACGCGGTCGTTGTAGATGGTGTGGTAGCCGGGTAGGACCAGCAGTCCGACCAACGCCAGGGCCACGGCGCAGACCAGAATCGCGCCGGGCCATCGGACGGTCGCGGTACCGACCCTGTGCCACAGGCGGGATTGCGAGGCGCGCCTGGGCTCCAGGACGCGACCGAATCGGCTGACCAACGAGATGAGTGCGGGCCCCAGGGTCAGGGCGATGGCCACCACGAAGGCCATGCCGACCGCCAGGGGGATGCCCATCGTCTGGAAGTACGGCAGCCGGGTGAAGTGCAGGCAGAACGTCGCACCGGCAATGGTGAGCCCGGAAGCCAGCACGACGTGGGCCGTGCCGTGAAACATCGTGTAATAGGCCGACTCTCGATCTTCTCCGGACCGGCGGGCCTCCTGATACCGGCCGATCAGGAAGATCGCGTAGTCGGTGGCCGCAGCGATGGCCAACGTGACCACCAGGTTCGTCGCGAAGGTGGTCAGGCCGAAGACGTGGTGAAAGCCCAGGAAGGCCACGATGCCGCGCGCACCGGACAAGCCCAGCACGACCATCACCAGGACGACCATCGTCGTGATGATCGACCGGTAGACCAACAGCAGCATGATGATGATGACGGCGAACGTGAGCAGTTCGATGGTCTCCATGCTCTTGTCGCCCACGATGTTCTGGTCTGCCGTCGTGGCGGCGGGTCCGGTGACGTAGGCCTTGACCCCCGGCGGAGCGCCGCCCTGGGCGGCGATGTCGCGGACCGCCGCCACCGACTCGTTGGCCAGTGCTTCGCCTTGATCGCCGGCTATGTAGACCTGCACGTAGGCGGCCTTGCCGTCGACGCTCTGAGCGGCCGCGGCGGTGAAGGAATCGCCCCAGAAGTCCTGGACGTGCTGAACGTGCTTGGTGTCGGCGCGCAGGTCGCGGACGATGCGATCGTAGAACTGGTGGGCTTCGGCGCCCAGCGGCTGGTCGCCTTCCAGCACGATCATCACCGAGCTGCTGGTGTTGTACTCGTGGAACACCGCGCCGACGCGCTTGGTGGCGATCATCGACGGCGCATCGTTGGGGCTCATCGAGACCGAGCGCAGCTTGCCCACGGCTTCCAGTTGCGGCACTACGGTATTGAGCAGTGCGATGATGACGACCCAGCCCAAGATGATCGGGATGGCGAAGGCACGGATGAACCGTGGGATTCGGGGCTGGGCGCGGTGCCGGGCGCTCGGGATGGCGTCGGTCGGAGCGTCGTCCACTGGCGCGCTCATGCTGACTTCACGTAGCAGAAGGTCTCGGCATTCATGCCCGTAGCGGTCCTTTCGGCCTTGAGCTCGTCGTCGACGGTCACTCGGCAGGTGATTGATTGCCCGTCGCCCTGGGCCAGGATGTTCGCGCTTGCCGACGGCAAGGTGGTGGTCAGCGTCAACTTCCACGGCAGGGCCGCGTGCTCGACGCGCTGGGGCTTGCCGTCGAGGTCGAGGTAGTTGATCACCGCGGTGGGTGCCGTTCCAAGCACCTCATAGGTCACGACCTTCGGATTGAAGTCCGCCGCACTCGCCGAACCCTTCGGCGTCACGACGACCGGGTTCGAGCCGAAGATGGACCGGACGTTGCTCACCGCCAACGCTCCAATGGCGACCGCGACCACCACCAACACCGGAAGCCACACGCGGCCAAGGATTTTGGTCATCGTGGCCACGCAGGCGATTGGACTCGGGCAGAGCCGACCGGGCGGGCAGCGCTGGCACGGACGGCAGGGCCGGCCTGCCCCATGGTTGTTGCGACGACGGCATTCACTGCGCAGCCCTCTCCATCGTTCGAGACGACCTGCACGTGCGCGCGCCGCCATAACTACCGAGCAAAGCTAACGAGTTAAGTGGATGAAGTCAATCCGGTTTTGCTGTTGGGTTCGTTACACTCGGACGGTGAGCACTCCGACGGCAGGTCGCCCGCTCCGCAAGGATGCAGAGCGCAACCGGCTGCGCGTGCTCGCCGCTGCCCGCGCCTTGTTCGCGGAGCGGGGGCTGGAGCCCAACCTCAACGAGGTCGCCCACCACGCGGGCGTCGGCGTGGGGACCGTCTATCGGAGATTCCGAACCAAGGAAGAACTGCTGGAGGCGATCTTCGAAGACGGCCTCGACCAGATCACCGCCTTGGCGGAGGCGGCGTTGCGCCACGACGATCCCTGGCTCGGCTTCGTCTGGTTGGTGGAGCAGATGTGCGAGATCACCGCGACCGATCGGGGGTTGCGTGAGATCGCCTTCAGCAAGTCCTACGGAGGCGACCGCGTCACCGCTGCGCAAGATCGACTGGTCCCAGTCTTGGAACGGGTGGTCGAGCGAGCGCAGCACGATGGTCGACTGCGTCCGGATTTCTCCGCTACGGACATGCCCATCATCAATTTGCTGGCGGGCTCCGTCAGTGAGTTCGCCGGCCACGTCGACCCGCAGCTGTGGCGCCGCTACGTCGCGATGCTGCTGGACGGGATGCGGTCTCCCGACAATCAGACGCAGCTGCCCGTGGCTGCCCTGGGCGACGAGCGCCTGGACGTGGCGATGCGGACTTGGAAGCCCGCGGGCGGCCCGGCAGACCACAGCGAAACCAGTTGAGCCCCAAGCCGTCGGGTCACGGCGAACGCCGCATCGGCGCATAGCCGCGGCTCAGCGCCGCGTACAGCGGCACGACGCACTGGGCCACGATGTCGCGGATGTCGTCGTCGCCGAGCTTGCCCCGGATGAGCGCATCGTGCAGCAAGAGGTCGAACGGTAGCTGCAGCGCGCGAGGGGGGAGTTCGGTGCTGCCGAGTTCGTGGCGACGCCGCGCTCTGTCCAACACCGGCGCCAGTACCTCGCCGGCCGAGATCAGCA
>JAHFVB010000399.1 GCA_023264755.1 Mycobacterium sp.
CCGTCTGGGGACATGAACAGCTTCAGCCCGCGGATGAACTCGGGGTTGGTGAACGCCTCGGGCGGTAGGTAGAAGGAGTCGTCGGTCTTGGACGCGTCGTAGGCCTGGCCCAGCGCAGTGGAGTTCTGTAGTGCCGCCGCAGTCTGGTCGTTGATGCCCGAGTTCGTGGCGTAGTTGGTCATCGTCAGGTCCTTGTTGGCCTGCTGGATTGCGAGCTGCGGCGGGATCAGCGCCAGCAGTCTCGGTTGCAGTTTGTCCAACTTGTCGATGCTGCCCGACACGCTGGCCAACTGATCGGTCAGCGCGTCGATGCCATCGAGAGCGTCGAACAACGATCTGAACGCCGCGCACGACGGGATGTCGAAACAGTGCGGTTCCCAATAGAAGTAGTTGCGCAGCGGCCGGAAGTAGTCGTCGAAGGTGGCGATCTTGTCACGTAGGTCTTGGGCCGTGGCCACGGTGTCCTGGAAGGCCTGGCTCTGCTCGTGGGTGACTTCGCTGCTCTGTTGCTGCAGCGCGTATTGCGCCTTGAGCGTGTCGATCGACTTGTTGATCTCGCCGACCTGCTTGAGCAGATCGGCAGCGCGAGCCTGCTGAAAGGGCAGATTGTTGATTTGCGCCGCGCTGCCCGCGCTGATCTGGAACGGGATCGACGTGTGGTCCAACGGGGTTCCCAGCGGACGGGTGATCGACTGCACCTGGGCGATGCCGTCGGTGTGGAACACGGCCTTGGCGACGCGCTCCAACAGGATCATGTCCGTCGAATTGCGCAGGTCGTGGTCGGCTTTGATCATCAGCAGTTCGGGGTTCAACCGGGCCTGCGAAAAGTGACGTTCGGCGGCTGCGTAGCCGACGTTGGCCGGCGCAGTGGCCGGCAGGTAGGGCCGCGCGTCGTAACTCGTCTTGTACGCGGGCAACGCGAGCAGACCGATGAGGGCAATGGCCACCGTGGCTATCAGGACGGGTCCGGGCCAGCGCACGATGGCCGTGCCGATGCGCCGCCAACCCCGGGTGCGCAGCGGCCGGGCGGGTTCGAACAGGCCGAAGTGGCGGCCGATGACCAGCAGGGCCGGCGCCAGGGTCAGCGCCGCCACCACTGCGACGAGGACGCCGATGCCGGCGGGAACGCCGAGGCTTTGAAAGTAGGGCAGCCGGGTAAAGGTCAGGCACAGCACCGCGCCCGCAATGGTCAGGCCAGAACCCAGGATGATGTGCGCGGTTCCGTGGTACATCGTGTGGAACGCCGACACGCGGTCCTGCCCGGCGTAACGCGCTTCGTGAAACCGACCGAGGATGAAGATCGCGTAGTCCGTGCCAGCGGCGATGACCAGCAGGGTCAGCAGATTCGTCGAATATGTCGACAATTGGATGATTCCGGCGTTCGCCAGTACGGCCACGACTCCGCGGGATGCCGTCAACTCGATCATCACCGTGAAGATGACGAGAAACACCGTCGTCAGCCGACGGTAGAGCCAGAACAGCATCACGGCGATCACCCCGAGGGTGATCAGCGTGGTTTTTAGGGTGCCGTGGCGGCCGACCTCGAACTGATCGGTGACCAGGGGCGCGGCGCCGGTGACATAGGCCTTCACTCCGGGCGGCGGGGGAGTGTGCTCGACGATCGCGCGCACCGAATCGACGGACTCGTTCGCCAGCGACTCGCCCTGGTTGCCGGCCAGGTACAGCTGCACCAAGGCCGATTTTCCGTCCGAGCTCTGAGATCCAGCCGCCGTGAGCGGGTCCCCCCAGAAGTTCTGGATGTGCTCGACGTGCTTGGTGTCCTGAGAGAGTTTGTCGATCAAGCCGTCGTAGTAGTGGTGGGCGGCTGCCCCCAGCGGCTGATCACCCTCAAGCACGATCATCGCCGAACTGTCCGAGTCGAATTCGTTGAAGACCTTGCCGATGCGCTTACTGGCCTGCAGCGACGGTGCATCCTGTGGGCTCAGCGAGACGTTGTGCGATTCGGCGACGGTCTCCAGTTGCGGGACGAAGACATTCGTGACGACCGCCAGGCTGAGCCAGAAAAGTGCGATCAACACCGAGTACCGCCGGATCAGCTCGGGAATCCGCTGCATGCTCATCCGGACTTGTCCAGGCAGTAGGTGAAGGCGTTCATGGTGTTCACCGAGCGCTCGTCCTTGACGGCGTCGTCGATCTTGATTCGGCAGCCGATCGAGGCGCTGTTGCCCTGGGCCGACACGTTGACGAAGACCGCCGGCTGGGTGGTGGTGGTGTCGTAGGCCCAGGGCAGGGCCACGGCGTCGGCGCGCTGGGGTTGGGCGTTGACGTCGGTGTAGGTGATGGTGGCGACCGTGCCTGGCGGCCCGAATACCTCCATGACCACGTGTTTGGGGTTGAACGGCACGATGTCGTTGTCGGAGCCGCTTGGGGTCGACGTGACGTCATGGGAGGCGAAGATGCCGTGCAGCCGATAGACGGCGAAACCCGCCACCGCGATCACCAGCACCGTCACGAGTAACATCCAGCGTTTGCTCAGTCGGCGTCCGAATGAGACCCGTTGCATCCGTGACCCTTTCAAAGAGCGGCGACAGGCGCGGACGATGGGCAAATTCTGGTAGGACGGCTAATGAACTAGACCGTACGACACGTGACCGGTCACCACAACACCGCCTGACTTCAGGCTCCCCTGTCAGCGCCCTATTCGCGCCAGACCTCGGCCAATGGTGAACCGGACGGGGAAGCGGACGGGGGTGTTGCCCAAGGAATGACTTTCTTGCAGTTGCTTCCCCGCCGACCGGTCACGAAGTCATGGAGTCGCTAGTAGCACGTAGAGTGCGGCGGCGCGTTGCCGCGCGTCGGCCGCATCGGCGCTGTAGGTGCCCCCTACATATCGACCGTATTGGACGTAGCACTCGAACTTGAGTCCCGGTGCCTCCGCGAATGATTCGGGCTTGAGTGTGAAGCACTTCGAATCCACCAGGCCAGGCACGCCGCCGATGGGTTGGTCGATGTCGGCATCCGTGGCGACTTCCTCGGCCATGAGTTTGGTGCCCGCCTCGCGGTCACGTGCGCGCAGCAGGGTCGAGCCGCCCCACTGCGGATCGATCCACGCCCCAGCCTGGTCGACCCCGGCATTCTCGTACGCTCGGTCCTCCACTTCGCGCGCATTCTGGACTTGTCGGGCGCCACGTGGGCCATAACTGGCGACGGTGGACGACAGGACGGGTTCGGTCCCTGGGGTGAGGTCGACCAACCGACCGAGAATTCCGCCTGGATCCTTGGGGAGCTTGGCGATTCGTGGCAGCGGGGTCGGTCGAAAGCCGTCCAACATCGAGAGTTGGCGGTCGAACGTCTGCTCCGCCATTCCAGTCAGGGTCTCCAGGTTTGGAGTCGGATTGGTCACCAACACATGGACGACGAAGTCGCCGTGGGCAAGGGTGGATGCCAAAGACGGATGCGATGGTCTCCAATGTCCGTGCGCCGTAGGATATTTCGTTATCGGCACCGGAACGTTGTCGGGGCTGATCGCGAAGTCCGCGGCGTCCAGTTCGACGGCAGCGTTCTTCGCCGCCGAGGCATCCGGGAACCGCACCAGCATTATCAACACCGACTTCACGTCTTGTTCGGGCCGCGGCGCAGTCGAAGATTCCACCTCCGTGTTGGACGCCACGAGTAGGCGCCCGGCGACCATCCCGTACTTGGCCAGCACGGGTGCGACCACGGCCTGACCGGTCAACGAGATGTTCGATGCGACATCCGATGGGGTGAGGAGCGGTCCGAAGAAGCTCTGCACGACCAAGGTGGGGTCGAGCTCCGTGGGATCGGCGATTGCCTCAGCCATTCTGATCGCCTCTGCCATTCGGCCCTCGTCCGGTGAGGAAACCTGACCGAGCTTGCGTGGCATCGTCAAGTACTTGCCGGTGTCCAGTTTCGACGAGTCGACCGCTGGCGGCTGCGAGGGCGTCGGCGACGGCGCAGCCACGACGCCGATGTTGCCGCAGCCCGCCAGCAGCACGGCCGAGATTCCCGTCGTCACCGCGATCCGCGACAACGCACTACCCACCATTCGCTCCCTGCCTTCGGTGCCGATGCCGATGCCGATGGTGACCTTGGCCGCAGTACCACCTCCCGCCGGCGCGTCCGACCTCACAGCGGAGCGTCCCGGAACCAGTGGTCGTACACGTCCTGTCCACTAGTGCCGTCGTTTCCATTGGTCACCACCGAGCAGAAGTTTCTCGTCGGGTCGTCGAAGCTGAGGACCAGCGCGCCGGCACCGTAGCGGGTTCCGTAAATCAGTTGACCCGACGTGCTGCCCCGGGACCACTGTTGGTTGCGCGGGGCGGTGAGTCCGTCGGCGACACCTGCGAGCGTCAGGGGAGTGCGGTCGCCATTGCAGATCACGATGTAGTTGGCGATGTAGCCGGGTGACGGACCGCCAGCCGGCCGGCACATGATCCGCGCGATGGAGACGTCGGCTTCGAGTCGGTCTACGGGTTCCAATCGGGCGTTGATGGCCTGACACGTGCCACCTTGATAGGAAACGCCGGACGGAGTGCGTGGCACCAGGCCCGGCAGGGCATTGGCGACGTAGTCGTAGGCCCGCCAGGGACGTTTGGGGGGTGCTCCGTACTCAGCCGGCGTCTCACCCGGCGTGGCAGCCACGCGACCGTGCTGGGGCTGACTGCCGCTCACCAGCAGCCGCGCGGCGCCCACCAGTCCTATGAGGATCGCCAGAACTGCGACGCCGATGATCAAGGCACGCTTGATCATCGGCCGCTGAGCCGTACCCGTGGCAGCCCCAAGCGACGAAGTGTCCGCGGCGGACTGATTCTTGGACGAAATCGCAGCAGGTCGGTGCTCGGGAACCGAACTCGTCAGTGCGGCCTGGGCAGCCGACGCGAGCTCACGGCAGGAGCGATACCGATGCTCCGGCTCTTTCGCCATCGCCCGTGCGATGACGTCGTCCAGCGCTACCGGCAGCTCCGGGTTCTCCAGCGTCACCCGAGGCGGCGGATCGGCCAACTGTGCGTGGATGACTGCGACGGGCGAGTCCCGTGTATACGGAAGCGATCCGGTGAGCATCGCGTACAGCGTGCATCCCAGTGAATAGACGTCGCTGCGGTGATCCAGCTCCCGCCCGGTGAGCTGCTCCGGCGACGCGAACGGCACCGTC
>JAHFVB010000400.1 GCA_023264755.1 Mycobacterium sp.
TGGCATCGGCCATCATCGCAGCGGACTCGGCGAAGACCTCGCTTTCGGTTCGTACCCGCTCGGCGAGGTCCGGGGTCGCCGGGTCCAGGCCGAAGCCCATCGCGGTCTGGGTCCCGGCCGACTCATAGGTCGAGCAGTCGACCGATTCGGTGATGCGGATCTCGTCGACGCGCTCGCACGCCCCCGAGAGCACCATGCCGACGGTGTTGGTCATGCCTGGGTGGGCGCCGCTGCCGAATATCGTGGAATGTCCTTCTTCGCAGGCCTTTCGGATACGGGCTAGATCCTCCGGTGATTGCTTGCCGCCGGTGATCCACGCCGCGCTGGAGCACACGTTCACCCCGGCTTCGAGTAGCCGCACCAGCTCGTCGACGTCGGGCCACAACGGGTTGTAACAACACGCATCCGGCTGCAGGGCAAGCAACGCGTCGATGTCGTTGGTCGCAGCAACGCCGGTGGGAGTCGGCCATCCGGCGAGTTCGGCGGCGTCGACGCCCACCTTCTCGGCGCCGTGCGCGTACACCCCGACCAGCTCCATGTCATCGCGACCGATGATCGCGTGCAGGGAGCGCCGGCCGATGTTGCCCGTCGTCCACTGGATGACCCGGAGCGGCCGGTGGCCCGTGTTCGTCGTCATGTACGCCTCCTCGTTGTGGCGGATCGGTGGACACCCTGGCTGAGTATGGCCCCGGTCGGTCTCGCCGGGTCGGATTCCGCTCGACGGGCCGTGGGCTCGCTGCGGTGGCATCATCGGTCCGATGCAGCACGTGTTGGCCGCGACGCCGTCGAACGTCCACTGGGGATACTTCGATCCGCGCCTGGCTCCCGCGCTGACCGTCGCATCGGGAGATCTGGTCGCGATCGCGACGTTGACTCATCACGCAGGCGACGCTCCCGACCTGCTGATGGATCCGGCCATCGTCGAGGTCTTCGACCAGGTCACCGATCGTGGGCCTGGGCCGCATCTACTCACCGGGCCCATCGCGGTCGACGGCGCGAGACCCGGGGACGTCCTCGTCGTCGACATCCTGGAGGCCACCCCGCGGTTGCCGTACGGATCCAACCTGGCGGCGCACTGGGGCCACCTGTACGACGAGGTACCGGGGGAGCGGGTCACCATCTACGAATTCGACGCCGACGCACTGCTCGGGCGGGCGATGTTCGGCTTCGACTGGACGGCCACCCCGTTGGCAACTCAGCCAGGCACCATCGTCACGCCGGACGAGGGGGCCCGCGAACCCGCGTTGCCAGGAGTGGTGGTTCCGCTGCGTCCACACTTCGGGACGATGGGCGTGGCGCCGGCCGAACCACTGCGGGTGTCGTCGGTACCGCCGGGGGACCACGGGGGCAACATAGACAACTGGCGAATCGGAGCCGGCGGGCGGATGTACTACCCGGTGCAGGTGCCCGGTGCGCTCCTGTCGGTCGGTGACCCGCACGTCTCCCAGGGTGATGGCGAGATCAGCGGAACCGCCCTGGAATCGTCGCTGAATGGATTGCTGCGCCTGACGATTCGCCGTGACCTCCCGTTCACCGTGCCGGTGCTGGAGACCGCCACCGAGCTGCTCGTACATGGCTTCGGTGACACCCTCGACGCGGCGATGAAGGCCGCGGCGTTGCGCACCCTCGACGTACTCGAGCGCAGCTTCGGCCTGACCCGCAGAGATGCCTACTCATTCATGTCGGTCGCCGTCGACTTCACCGTGACCCAAGTGGTCGACCAACGCCAAGGCGTGCATGGCCGCATCGACAAGCGGTGCTTCCCGCGCTGGCCGATCGCGTCGTGAGCGGTATCCGCGCGTTCCGGTTCACCCCGGAGGACGGCGTCCCGCCGGCCGTCGCACCCTTCGCGCACGCCACCGCGGCCGGTCAGACGCTGTACGTCACCGGTCAGATGCCCACCGGGCTCGACGGAGCTGTGGTGGGCGCCGAGGTGGCCGCGCAGACCGACCAGGTGATGCGAAACCTGTTGCGGGTCACCGAGCTCTGCGGTGGCGAACTCGCCGACGTCGTGTCGGTGCGCGCCTACCTGCTCGACTGGACGGACTATGCGGCCTTCAACGCGGCCTACGCCGCGTGGTTTCCCGACCGGTTGCCGTCCCGGACCTGTGTCGGCGTCACGGGGTTGGCCGCCGGTGCGCTGGTGGAGCTGGACTGGGTGTGTTGGCGCGAGGCGGGCTGGGGCTAGCCGGCCCCGCGTTCATCCACAGAAGCGAATTGCTCCACAGGTACGCGCCGTTCGCGTCGCGACGCGGCGGTTCGGTCCACCGGCCCGCCTACCGTGGCGGACATGCGATCAGAACTGCCCGCAGACCGGGTGCGTCGTCGCCTGGCCGGGGAGCCCGGCGCTGAAGTCGAGCCCGAGCCGGCGGCCGAAGCCGACGACACCGCTGACACCTCGTTGTCGCGGTGGCTGCCAGACAGCGGCGGTAGTTCACCGGGTTGGATGGCCGCCATCCGCGCAGACCCAGGGCGCTCTGGTGTCATCGCACTGGGCGTAGTCGGGTTGGTGGCCGTGCTGGTCACCATCTTCACGCTTGCCCATGACGAAGGGCCGCGCGTGGTGTCGGCGAATCTTCCCTCGGTGCAGCCCGTTTCGACGACGGGTGGAACGACGCCCGGACCGGCTACCGCGGCGGACGCGCAGGTGGTGGTCAGTGTGGTGGGCTTGGTGCGCCAGCCCGGGCTGGTGACACTTCAGCCGGGCAAGCGGATCGCCGACGCGCTCGAAGCCGCGGGGGGAGCCGTCGCCGGTGCGGACCTGACGGGACTGAACATGGCTCGCCGTGTCGCCGACGGCGAACAGATCGTGGTTGGCCTCGCGACCGCCCCGGGCGCACCACCTGCGATGGGCAGTTCCGTCAGCGCCGTCCCGGGTGCTCCGGTGGCCAATTCCGGTGCGGCAGCGTCCGGTCCGGCGGCGTCCGGTGCGGCGCCCCAGGCCCCCGTCGAGCTCAACACCGCCACGGTCGAACAACTCGACGCGCTACCGGGTGTCGGACCCGTCACGGCCGCGGCGATCGTGGCCTGGCGAGCGTCCAACGGTCGTTTCGCGAGCGTCGAGCAACTCGGCGAGGTCGACGGGATAGGCCCGGCGCGGCTGGAGAAGCTGCGCAAGTTGGTCCGTGTGTGACCGCGCCCGGACCGCAGGGCGCCGGCCTGGACCTGCGGCTGGTACCCGCGGCCCTGACCAGCTGGGCGGTGACCGCCGTCGGAATCGTCGGCTCGCCGTGGTCGTCGGCCGGGGTGGTGCTGGTCGCGACGGTGGCCACGGCGGTCGCGGCGTGGTGGATCAGAGGCCGCCATCGGGTGCCCGAACGTCGGCCCAGCTGGCCGGGTGTCGTCGGCGTCGGGACGGTCGGTGTGGCGTTCGCGCTGTCCGTCGGACTCCGCGTGCACGACATCGCCCACCACCCGATCGTCGCCAAATACGGCAGCACGGCTTCCGTCGTCGTCAGCCCGAGCGAATCGCCGCGGTTCCTCGGCGGATCACGATTGATGTTTCGCGGCACGCTGCAGGGGCTGGATGGCGCCGAATCGTCCGGCCGTGTCGTCGTCTTGGCCTCGGTGCTCGGTTTCGGCGAGCTGACCGCGGGCCGCCCGGTGGCGTTCCGGGCGCGGATCGGCAAGCCGACCCGGCCCGAACTCACCGTGGCGTTGCTCACGGCGACGGGGGAACCGACGTTGGGTCAGGCGCCCGGCTGGCAACGAGTGGCCGCCCGGGTGCGGGCGGCATTCGCCGGCGCGGCCCGCGCGGTGCTGCCCGTCGACCAGGCCGCGATGCTGCCGGCGCTGGTGCTGGGCGATACCTCGGCCCTGCCCGCTCTGACCGAAGCGGAGTTCCGTGCCGCGGGCCTGACGCACCTGACAGCCGTGTCCGGCGCCAACGTCACCATCGTGTG
This sequence comes from Mycobacterium sp., assembly GCA_023264755.1. Lineage (GTDB taxonomy): Bacteria > Actinomycetota > Actinomycetes > Mycobacteriales > Mycobacteriaceae > Mycobacterium. Next base: position 3,903 of record JAHFVB010000400.1, read on the forward strand.
CGGTGCGGTCCTGTTGTCCGCCGCGATGGTCGGTCCCCGCGCGGCGACCGCAGCGGCGGCGGGCGCGCTCGTCGCGTTCGTCGCCGTGGTTCAGCCGTCGGCCAGTGTGCTGCGCGCGGCGGTGATGGGTGCCATCACCTTGTTCGCCATCGTGTCGCGGCGACGGCGGCAGGCGGTCCCGGCGTTGTCGGCCAGCGTGATCGCGTTGATGATCGTCGCGCCCGAGCTGGCCGTCGACCTCGGATTCGCGCTGTCGGTGGCGGCCACGGCGGGCCTCGTGGTGATCGCGCCGGGCTGGTCGCGGCGACTCGTCGAGCGTGGCTGGTACCGGCCCGTCGCGGACGCAGTCGTGGTGGCACTCGTCGCGCAGTTGGTCACCGCGCCGATCATCGCGGGCCTGTCGGGTACTTTCAGCATGATCTCGATCGTTGCGAATCTCGTTGTAGCGGTTGTCATTCCGCCCATCACGGTAATCGGCACTGCGGCTGCGGTGCTATCGGTGCCGTGGCCGGCCGCCGCCCGGCTGCTGGTCCGGTTCACCGGGCCCGAGCTGTGGTGGCTCCTTCGTGCTGCGCACTGGACCGCGGCCATGCCGGGAGCGAACCTGCCGGTGCCTTCCGGCGCCCCAGGCTTCGGCTGCTTGGCCGCCGGCGGGGTGGCCGCGGTCGTCCTATGGCGCTGGCGTGCGGGCCGGCTGGCCGTGGCGGTAGCGCTGATGGGTCTGCTGGCGTGGTCGGCGGGCCGGGGTGTCGGCGTTGTCGGGCCGACGTGAAACGATCAAGCGCGTGAGCCAACTTCACCTCGTACTGGGCGAGGAGGACCTGTTCATCGAGCGCGCGATCGCCGGTGTGCTGCGTTCGGCCCGCCAGCAGGCTGGAACCGTCGACATCCCCATCGACCGGCTACGGGCAGGCGAGGTCAGTACCAGTGAGTTGGCCGAGCTGCTCAGCCCGTCGTTGTTCTCCGACGAGCGGGTGGTCGTGCTCGAAGCCGCCGCCGAGGCCGGCAAGGATGCCGTCGCGCTCATCGCGGCGACGGCGGCCGACCTTCCGGCGGGCACCATGCTCGTCGTCGTGCACTCGGGCGGAGGGCGCGCCAAGGCGCTGGCCGACCAACTGAAGAAGCTGGGCGCCGAGGTCCACCCATGCGCCAAGATCACCAAGGCCGCCGAGCGGGCGGACTTCGTCCGTCACGAGTTCCGCGACCTCAAGGTCAAGGTCTCCGACGACAC
>JAHFVB010000401.1 GCA_023264755.1 Mycobacterium sp.
TGACCGAGTCGGCCGTTGAACCTGGTGTAGGGGGCGCCGACCGCCGGCACGGCCGCGCCCGACCCAATGGCGGCGACCAACGTCGAGAGGCCACCGAGGGCTACCTGACGAACCAGGTTCAGCCCGGAGCCCGCGCCGCCGAGCGCCGCGCGTAGTAGCGAGAACGGGTTGGGAATCAGTCCGCGTGAGCTGGCCACCGGCTCGTCGGGTTGCTTCGGAGCCGCAGCAAAGATCGTCCCCATCGACCGGCGCTCGGGATCGGTGGTCATCGCATCGGCGATCATCTGCAACCCAGCGACACCGTCGATCAACGTGTGGTGCACCTTGACGTAGAACGCGAACCGACCGCTCGCCAGACCGTCGATCACATAGGCCATCCACATCGGCCGGGACCGATCGAGTGGCTCGCTGTGCAGCTCGCCGATCAGCTTCCACAGCGCTTCGCGCGTCGCGCCGACAGGCAATGTCCGACGCCGGAGATGCTTGCGCAGGTCGACGGTGTCGTCGGTACGCCACACCCAAAGCCCGCCGGTGTCGAGGCCGGCATGGGGATATCGGCGGAATCGCGGATCAAGCTCGGTGGTATCGGTCAGCGCCCGCGCAAAGAGCTCGTCGACGTACCCGGGCCCGGCGTCGGCGGGCGGAGCGAGGATCAGCAACGCGGCGGTGTGCAACGGATCGGAGAGCAACTCCGCCGTGATCATCGCCGCGTCCAGCGGCTCTAGCGGGTCCATCGGCCAGACCCCAACTTCCTGAACTGATCCGGTATCACCCCATCGTCGTCCCCTGCTCGGCACGGCCACAAGTGGCCAGCGGCCGTGTCGGGCAGGACCTAAGTCCCTAGGCCGGTCACCTGGCCCGTCACTAGCGTCGCCGCACATGGCGATACCCGACGGCGAGCAGGAACCGCCGGTGGTGGCAGCTCAACTGCCTCAACCCGCTTCGGCTCCGTTGGACTACCTCGTCAGGCCATTTCGCCGGACCGGCCGCTACTACGCGCGATCATGGCGGGACTACTTCGACGAAAAGCCCGACGAGCTTCCCGTGGCGCGGCCGACGCTCGCACTCGCCGCCCAGGCCTTCCGCGACGAGATCGTGCTCACCGGCTTCCGAATGTTCCGGCCGCTCGGCGACACACGGGTCTTCGAACGAATCAACCGCGAAGTCGGGACAGCGCTCGAATTCTACGGCCAGCACGGATATCTGGACGAGCCTGAGAAGTTCTTTGCCACCCCGCCACCCCTGACCGACGTCACGGTCCGGCCGGTCAAGACTCGCGGACGGTCCCACGAGCGCTTGGTCTTCGACAGTGGGTACGAACCGCAACCGGGCGAACCGGGTCGGGAACGGTGGCTGAGCTACGTCGCCAACAACCGCGAGTACGCGTTGCTCTTGCGGCACCGGGAACCGCGCCCTTGGCTGGTGTGTGTGCACGGCGCGGTGATGGGCCGCGGCCTGCTCGACCTCCTGCTCTTCCGCGCTCGGCACCTCCACGAAGACCTCGGTTTGAACGTGGTGCTCCCGGTGCTGCCGATGCACGGTCCGCGGTCGCGCGGCCTACCACCGGGCGCGGTCTTCCCGGGCGAGGACGTGCTCGACAACGTCCATGCCACCGCTCAAGCGGTGTGGGACCTGCGCCGGCTGCTGTCCTGGATACGCGCCACCGAGCCCGACTCACGGATCGGCCTGAACAGCATCTCGCTCGGTGGCTACGTCACGTCGCTGGTCGCCAGCCTCGAAGACGGACTCACCTGCGCAATTCTCGGTGTCCCGGTGGCCGATATGACCGCGCTGCTGCGGCGGCACTCGGGGATGTCCCGCACCGACCCGCGCATGGCGACCGTGGCGCTGGCCGAACCGCTTGGGCGGATGGTGTCACCACTGTCGCTGAGCCCTCGGATTCCGATGCGCGGCCGTTTCATCTATGCAGGGGTCGCCGATCAACTCGTCAATCCGCGTGAGCAGGTCATTCGACTCTGGGAACACTGGGGTAGACCCGAAATCGTTTGGTACAAGGGCGGACACACCGGGTTCTTCGAGTCCCGTCCGGTGCAACGGTTCATCGATGCCGCGCTCATCCAGGCTCAACTGACCAGTATGTGATGATTGGGGTGCCGCCGCGTGCGTGTCGTACGTGTTGGAGCGCCGGGACTTTGGACTCTAGGTTCGGCCGACGGCCCGAGGGATCATTGAGGCCGTGGCTATAGCCGACACCCCCCGAATGCTGATCGAATCAGCGCTGCCCAAGTACGACGCCGTGATCGCCGAGCACCTGGTGGTGTCGGCCGATCCGGCCGCGACCTACACGGCCGCAAGGACGCTGGACCTGCTCACTGTGCGCACCCCGCTGCTCAACCTGTCCATGTGGCTGCGCGGCTTGCCCGCCCGCTTGGCGGGCCGGGCCGCTCCCGAGCCGCCGCGCGTGGTGATCGAGGACATGAACCTGCCCGGATGGGTGTTGCTTGGTCTGCAACCGAACCGCGAGGTTGCCTTCGGCGCGGTGGGAAGATTCTGGACGCCCGTCATCGAATGGCGCACCGTGGCGCGAGCGGATTTCGAGGACTTCGCCGAGCCCGGTTGGGGCAAGATCGCGGCCAACCTGTCGGTCTTGCCATACGGCGACTCGTCGTCCTTGTTGAGCTATGAATGCCGCACTTCCACAACGGATCCCGAGTCGCGCCGGCGGTTCCTGCGGTATTGGTGGCTAGTGCGCCCATTCGTCGCCCACATCCTGCGGGCCACTTTGCGGCAAATCCAGGCCAACGCCGAAACCTCCATGGTCACCCGCCAGGCCTCGAGCCGGTAGCCGCCGATGATCACGCCTACCACCGACGTGGAATCCACGCGCCGGCAGCTGCACGAAATGCGCGACGACGTGGACGACCTCCTTCAGCGGCTGTCCGACGCCGAGGAGTCGTGGTCCCGATGGCTGGCCGAAGTGGCTCCGCAGGCTCAATCGAGTGCTCGGAACATGGTGCACTACTGGGCACTCCGACAGGGCGATCTGCGTGATCTTCAGGAACGGCTTTCGGCGTTCGGGCTATCGTCGTTGGGGCGCAGCGAGCCACACGTCGAGGCCACCCTGCGCTCGGTCAGGTCGGCGATCAGCGCCATGCTCGGCGACGAATGGCGTCCCCCCGCGGTGGCGGCCGGACTCGTCGACCACGGCGCGGAACTGTTGCGCAACCGGACGCGGGAACTGCTCGGACCAGACCCGGCCGATCGCGGAACGCGCATCATGGTCACCCTGCCGACCGAGGCGGCGACCGACGCCGACCTAGTGCTGGGATTGGTCGAGCGGGGCATGAACGTGGCGCGCATCAACTGTGCGCATGACGATGCCGTGGCGTGGCGTGCGATGGCAGACCACGTCGCGCAGGCGGCCGAGGCGACGGGTCGAACGTGTCTGATCGCCATGGACCTGGCCGGGCCGAAACTACGCACGGGACCACTCGAACCGGGACCGCGCGTGGTGAAGCTCAAGCCGCGCCGCAATGCCCTCGGTCAGGTCGTCGCCCCGGCCCGGGCGTGGCTCACCTCGGCGGAGTGCCCGACGGAACCACCCGAACCGGGTCTGGTTTCGCTACCCGTTCGGGAGCAGTGGCTCGGCCGCCGCCGCAACGGAGACGTTCTCCACCTGCGCGACGCGCGCGGGTCGAAGCGCCGCATCGCATTGAGTTCCGAGACTCAGACCCCAAGCGCGGGAGGGGGATTCGTCGCAACGGCGGAGCAGACCACCTACCTCGCCACGGGCACGGTGCTAGACGTCGAAGGCGGCTCTGACCCCACGGAGCTTGCCGACGTCCCGCAAGTCGAGCAGAGCCTCGTCCTGCACCGCGGGGACCTCCTGGAACTGACCAAGGATTGCGCACCCGCGCCGGTGCTGAGCGGGGCAGTTCCGCGGATTGGCTGCACGCTGCCCGAACTCTTCGATCAGGTCCGGGTCGGACAGTCGGTGCACCTCGACGACGGCCAGCTCCGCGGCAAGGTCGTCCGGGCCAGTCCCGAGGTGCTCACCGTGAAGATCGACCACGCCGCCGAGGGGGGGACTCGGCTGCGCGCCGGCAAGGGCATCAACGTGCCAGATGCCGCGCTCACCATCTCGGCGCTGACGGACAAGGACGTAGGTGACCTCGAGACCATCGTGGAACTGGCCGACGTGGTCGAGGTGTCCTTCGTACGCGACCCCTCTGATGTCGCACGGCTGATCGACGAGCTCGCCCGACTCGGCGGTGACGAGCTGGGCATCGTGCTGAAAGTCGAGACCCGGCAGGCGTTCGAGCACCTTCCGCAACTGCTGCTCACCGTGATGCGGCACCCGCGCTTCGGCGTGATGATCGCGCGCGGCGATCTCGCGGTCGAGTGCGGCTACGAGCGGCTGGCCGAGTTGCAGGAGGAGATGCTGTGGCTATGCGAGGCGGCACACCTGCCGGTGATCTGGGCGACCCAGGTGCTCGAGCAGCTGGCCAAGACGGGCAATCCGTCTCGCGCCGAGGTCAGCGACGCGGCGATGAGCGAACGAGCGGAATGCGTGATGCTCAACAAGGGGCCATACATCAACGACGCGGTGGTCGTGCTCGACAACATCCTGCGCCGGATGACGGACCATCACTACAAGAAGACGGCCCTGATGCCGTCGCTGCGCTCGTGGCGGCCTGACGCCGTCGTCGAGCCGGCCGCCACGGACGCACCGCCACAATCACGCTCGGCGTAGCTCGCCAATGAAGTCACTTGCAGCAGTTGGGATCCAATACCGTGCACAAGGCGCCGACGGCGGCTGGGGCTGGTCGGTGATAGACGTTCATCCCGCGCCGATCCGACTCGACGAAGCCGGCGCGCCGCAGTTGGGCGAGGTGGTGACTGACCGTGGACTCGCTGAGCCCGAGCAACGCCGCGAGTTCGCCGCTGTTGGCCTCACCGGCCGAGGCGCTGAAGAGCAGCGACATGATCTTCACCCGCGCCGGATCGGCGAGTGCCTTGAGTCGCAGCGCGACCTGGAGCGCATCGTCGTCGCTCATCGGCCCGGCGGCCACGGGCGCGCAGCACACCGGGGCGGACATGTCGATGGTCGGCAGGGCCTTGGGCATGAAAATAGTATGAGTGGGAGCATTGACATAAGTCAAAAAGGTAGG
>JAHFVB010000402.1 GCA_023264755.1 Mycobacterium sp.
ACCGCAGCGCAGCGCCACCGGGCCATCGTCGAGGCCGCTGCAGTCGCCGACCAAGCCGGCTTCCACGGCATCCACATCGGCGAACACCACGGCTTGGAGTACACGACGTCGGCTCCGCCGGTGATCCTGGCGGCGATCGGAGAGCGCACCGAGAACCTCCGGCTGTCCACCGCGGTCGCCCTGGCCGCCAACCTCGACCCCGTCCGGGCCGCCGAGGACTACGCCACCGTCGACGCACTGTCCGGCGGACGCTGTGAGGTCGTCGTCGGCCGCGGAAACTTCTTCGTCTCCACTTACACCCTGTTCGGCCAGAAGCTCGAGGACTCCCACGAGCTCTTTCACGATGCCGTCGAGCTGCTCGTCCAGCTTTGGAGTGGAAAGCCGGTCAACTGGCCCGGTTCGGCGCACCGCGCTCCGATCGACGACTTCGTCCTGCAGCCGACACCCGTCGGCGCCATGCCGCTGTGGATCGGTGGAGGCGCCTCGGAATCCACCGCGGAGTTGGCCGCGCGACTCGGTCTGGATCTCATGCTTCCCAGCGCCTTCGGCAACCCCTCCAGCTTCGCACCGGTCGTCGAGGCCTATCGCGAGAAGTTCGCCAGCTTCGGCCATTCCCACGCGCCACGGGTCGGCGCCTGCTGGCACGTCAACGTCGCCGAGACCTCACAGCAGGCCCGGGCACGGTGGGAGCCGCGCTACCGGGCCTACTTCGAGTTGATGAACACGATCATTCCGCGGGTCAACCCCGACCCGCCCGCGTTCGTCACCAAGCCGTTCGACTTCGACTTCCTCACCACCCGAGGACCGGCGCTCGTCGGCAGCCCGGACGAGGTGGCGGACCGGCTGAACTCGTCGGCCCAGGCGCTGGGCGCCGACACGAATCTGATCTACCTGGACATGGGCGGGCAGCCCGCGGGCGAGTATCGCGACATGGTGGAGTTGATCGGTGCAAGCGTCGTCCCACAGCTGAGCTGACCGCACGCCGGACGATCGTCACCATCACCCGCGAGCACTGCCGCGCCGCAGACGCCGAACACGTCTGGCTCGACCGCCCGCGGGTCAGCTCGCCGCGCCGGCCTCGCTCAGTTCGTTCTGCTCCGCGTCGCGGCGGGCCTGGTAGTGCGGCGACCGGTGTTGCACGCCCTCGTAGTCGGGCACCTGGGCGGGAGTGTCGTCGGCGAGCAACTCGGCGGCCTCGCGCTCGTCGACTTCGGTGAGCGGTTGGGTGTCGAAGGTGAACTCGACGAGCGTGCCGTCGGGATCCTTCGTGTAGATGGAGTGGATGAACTCGTGCTTGACCTCCACGACGTTGTACCCGTGATCGAGCCACCGTTGCTTGCAGTCCTCCAGCCCACCGATGTGTTCGCAATCGAAGGCGATGTGGTTGATCCAGTACGGCAGACCGTTGCCGATGCCGCCCTTCCACTGTCCCTCGTCGATGACGACACCCTCGATGCCGCGCAGGTCCCAAATCGCGAACAGCTGGCCGTCACCGGTGTCGTAGAAGATGTGCTTGGTCCACCCACCCTCGGGGGTCTGGCGCTTGACCACCTTCTTGAGGGTGAAACCCATTGCCTCGGTATAGAACTTGTGTGACTTCTTGACATCCTTGGCCGCGACGGCCACGTGGTGGAACATTCCTACTCCTTTCGGGACCCGTAACCGGGCCCATGGACCGAACACGCTTCCCCACCAGTCCTCGAAACTGGTGGCGACGCAATTTCCTGAGACACCGACGCGACGAGCCGCCCCATGGAGGAGAAGAATCGGCCGGTGATGACAGCTCGACCATTGGCCGTGGTGAGCAACTCGTGCTCGTGCCGAAGCCAGTCGTCGGCACGAAAGCCGCGGTGCCACCGCATCGAAAGATCAAGGGTCTGCGCGAACACGCCGTCCGCCGAAGCGATTTCCGGGCCCGCGGGGTCCAGCAACGGCTCTTCCAGCAACAGATCCGCTGCGTAGACGACGGCAGCAGCGTGGAACAGGATGCGGTCCGGGAGTTCCTCGGTCATACGCAACCAGATCCGATTGGCCCGCGCCAGAACGACTGTGGGACCACACGGCAGCCGATCGACGTACCGGACGTCGAGCGCCGCGCCCGCCACTGTGGCGGGCAACGAATGCGGATCGGGCCAATCCTCCGTCTCGGGTCGGCCGTGCGCGGGGTCTCTCGTCGCACTCGGAGCCTGAAACGACACCGTCATCGCGGCGAGCAGTTCACCGTCCTGCATCGCTCTGACGAGCCGGGTCGAGAAACGGTCGGAGTCCCGCAACCGTTCGACGCAAAACTCAATCGGCCGAGCGCCGTCACCCTCGCTGAGATTCGTGACGTGCAGGGAATGCACCCAACGCCAATCGGTGTCGACCGTGCATCCCGCAGCGACCAGCCCCTGCGCGCTGAGGCTCCCCCGCGAAACCCGGGCCGCGGCGTTGGAAGGAACCCGCGTGTGGAACGCATCGACGTCGACTGCATCGAGCTCCACCAGCCGGAGGAAACCTCCGGCTCGCGCGCCCGTGCCAGCCGCCATCGGACAAATCTAACAGCATTTGGTTGAGTGGGCAACGGTCGGTCTGACCATAGGACTGGGCGAAGTCGCGGTCGTGGTGCACCGGATAGACGTCGCGGGTGGCCAGCGCCCCGGCCACGATCAACGTTGGGGTAACGGGGATCCTGCACTCTGGCAGAACCGTGCCCATCGACACCCGCCCGTCCCACCGTTCGGCCACGCCGCCTCCCGAGAATCTACCGGCCCCGCGACCTAACGATGTTGGACTTGATGGTCTATGACCGCCGACGACGAAACACCATCGACCGATCTCGCACGGCCCGCTCAGAACTTGGGCAGCCCGATCAACGACTGGGCGTCGTGGAAGAAGATCTGGAAGTCCACGACTTTGCCGTCGCGCAACGTCGACTGTTCGGCGAAGACGATGTCCTCACCGGTCGTCAGGTCGGGTATCCGCAGCACGCCGATCACCCGGTCGCCATCGGCGACGAGGTAGTCGAGGCGAATCCTGCTGACGTCGAGAACCTTTGCGAGCTTTGCGTACATTCCCACGAACGCATCCCTGCCGACGTAGGTACCGCCATAGGGCAGAAAGGCCGGCTCGTGGATTACGACGTCATCGGCCATCGCCGACAGCAGACCCGGTAGGTCACCGTTGATCCCGGCGGCATACATGTTCTCCACCACCGCGCGGTTTGCCTCGGTGAGATTGGTGCTGGCGGTCATTGGCTTCCTTCCCCTTTGAGACGGTTGGGCTGAAAGTCGCGTCACACGACTCCGGCGAGTTGAAGCTCCTCGAATTCGGAGGCGCCAAGCACCGTGCCGAGCACCGCGCGATTGTGCTCGCCGAGCAGCGGCGCGCCACGGGTGAGCTCGCCCGGCGTGCCGGACAGCTTGGGCACGACTCCGGGCATCGGAACCGTCTCTCCGTCGAGCGCGGGTTCGGGGACGTCGACGATCATCTCGCGGGCGGCGTAGTGGGGATCGCCCACGATGTCGCGGGCCGTGTAGATCCGACCCGACGGCACCCCGGCCCCGGCCAGTATGGCCAGCAATTCGTCGGCGGCGAAGCCGACGGTCCAGTCAGCGATCGCCTCGTCGAGTTGCACCTGTGCGAGACCGCGCATTTCGTGGTTGCGATAAGGCGACTCCTCGACCAACCAGTCGTCGCGGCCCATCGCCGCAGCCAGCCTGCGGAAGACCGAATCCTGGTTGGCCCCGATGATCAGCCACTCGCCGTCGCGCGTCGGGTAGACGCTCGACGGCGCAATGCCGGGCAGGAGCGCCCCCGTCGGCTCCCGGGTGCGGTCCAGCTTGGCGAACTCTGCCGCCAGGGACTCCATGTACATCCACATGGCCTCGTACAACGCAACGTCGACGACCTGGCCACGACGGGTGCCGCCGGGACGGTCACGTGACCAGAGGGCCATCAGGGCACCGACCAGACCCTGGGTACCCGCCAGGGCGTCACCGATCGAGATGCCCACCCGCACCGGGGGCCGGCCAGGCTCACCCGAGAGATGCCGGAAGCCACTCATGGCCTCCGCGACCGACCCGAAGCCAGCCCGATCACGGTACGGCCCGGTCTGACCAAAGCCGGTGATGCGCACCATGATCAGACGTGGGTTGACGTCGGCCAGCTCGCCCGGCCCGAGGTTCCAGCGCTCCATCGTGCCCGGTCGGAAGTTCTCGACCACCACGTCCGCCGTGGCCGCAAGCTCGCGAAAAGCACTTTGGCCCTTGGCTTGACGCAAATCGAGGGTGACTGACTGCTTGCCACGACCGATGATCGACCAGTAGAGGCCGACGCCCTTGTACACGCCGCCCCAGGTGCGCATCGGGTCTCCCGTGCCAGGCGGCTCCACCTTGATCACTTCGGCGCCGTGGTCGGCGAAGAGGTGTCCACAGAAGGGGCCACCGATGATGTGGCCCACCTCCAGCACCCTCAGCCCGTGCAACGCTCCGGGCACGTCTCAGCTCGCCCCGCCACTGAGTGCAGCCGCCCGCAGCGGGAGGCTCTCGTCGAATCCCGTCAGGACCCGCTCCCCCGGTGTGAACATCGCTGGCATGGCGAGATATCCGTTCACCAGCGGGATCGTCGGGTACTGGCGCACCTCGTCGAAGTCGATCGTGTAGTCCGGCATCCGCTTCAGCACTTCCTCGAGCAGCAGGATCAGCTCGGCCGGTGCAAGAAAGGCGCCCAGGCAGCGGTGGATCCCGTGGCCGAAGGCCAGATGCTTGCTGCCGTTCTCGCGGTCCAGCTCGACCTCGTCGGGCTTGGAGAACATCTCGGGATCGAGGTTCGCGGAGCCGAGCCCCAAGAGGATGCGATCGCCTGGCTGTAGCTGCGTCCCGCCGAGTTCGACGGGCTTGATCACCGTGCGCGCGACCCCCGTGCCAGGGGTGAAATATCGGAGCATTTCGTCGACCGCAGCCGGGATCAGGGACGGGTCGGCAGCCAGCTGGGCACGGTACTCGGGTTGGCGCCCCAGGTAGAGGAACATGCTGGCGATCAGCGCGGTCGACGTATCGATGCCACCGTTGAGCAGCATGAACATCATGTTCAAAGCGACCTCCGGAGCCATTGGCGCCCCGTTGACCTCGTGGG
>JAHFVB010000403.1 GCA_023264755.1 Mycobacterium sp.
CTCGACGTTTCCCGCGTTCATGACCGCGATGCGGTCACTCATCGTCAGCGCTTCCTCCTGGTCGTGGGTCACGTAGATGAACGTGATGCCGACCTCGCGCTGGATCCGCTTCAGCTCGAGCTGCATGGCCTGGCGCAGCTTGAGGTCGAGCGCGCCGAGCGGCTCGTCGAGCAGCAGTGCGCTGGGGTAGTTGACCAGGGCGCGGGCCAGTGCCACGCGCTGCTGCTGACCGCCGGAGAGCTGGCTGGGCCTGCGCTTGGCGAAGTCGGTGAGTCGAACGATCTCGAGGATCTCGTCGACGCGGCGCTTCACCTCGCCCTTGCCCTTGGTCTTGTCCACCTTCATGCTGCGCGGGCCGTAGGCCACGTTGTCCCACACCGACATGTGGGGGAACAGTGCGTAGTGCTGGAACACGGTGTTGACGTTGCGCTTGTGCGGCGGCACGTGGGACACGTCGGCACCCTCGAGTCGGATGGCGCCCGACGTCGGGGTCTCGAAGCCGGCGATCATCCGCAGCGTGGTCGTCTTGCCGCACCCCGACGGCCCCAACATGGAGAAGAACTCGCCCGAGGCGATGGAGAAGTCCGCGTCGGCGACCGCCACGTAGTCGTCGAACCGCTTCGTAACGTGATCGATCTCGATCACGGGGCGACGGGCGCCTCCGGCCTCGGCCGCGTGCTTCGCTTCAACGCTGGTGGTTTCGGTGTTGGACAGGACTGAGCCCTCCTTCGCAATCGCCGACCAGGAGACCGCTCGAGGGGAGCAAAACGCCCCAGAGCAGCCCCCCGCCGTCCATAAACCTTCGCTGATCTTGCAATCCTGCGCAAGCGATTCCGCAACGAATTTACATTTCTACAATGGAATCCCTCGTTACTGACGGCAATGAACCGCAGATTCCGCTTGTGGCTGGAGCCAGGTACCGGCGTCGCGATCGTCCGAGCACCTGCGGTTGGGCAGGTTCGCGCAGGCCGTGACGGCACACCGTTTGGCGCGCGTAACCTTCGGGTACAGCCGCCATGGCGCTGTGGAAGGAGCTCGTTGATGCGTGCCAAGACTTTGCTCAAGACCGCCGGTGCGGCCTTCGTAACGGCGGCGATCGGCGGGCTCGCCAGCGGGCCGGCCGTCGAGTCGGACTGGTATCAGCGGCTTCGCAAGCCCAGTTTCCAGCCGCCCCGTCAGGCGTTCCCCATCGTGTGGCCCATCTTGTACGCAGACATCGCGGTGGTGTCGGCGGCCACGGTGGATCAGTTGGAGGACCGGGGGCGAGCCGAGGAGGCGCGCACGTACTCCTTGCTACTCGTGCTCAACCTGGTGCTCAACGGGGCGTGGTCGTGGCTGTTCTTCAACCGCCGCTGGCTGGGCGCGTCCGCGGTGGGCGCGGCCGCGCTGACGGCCAGCAGCGCCGACCTGGCTCGCCGGTCGGTCGCGGTGCGGGGCGCGTCCGCGGCGCCCTTGGCCCTCTACCCGCTGTGGTGTGCCTTCGCTACCGCGCTGTCCACTCGCATCTGGTGGCTCAACCGCGCGAGCTGAGTCAGCTGACCGTCGCGAAGAACGCCCGGACGTCGTCGACGAATAACTCCGGCTGTTCGAATGCGGCGAAGTGACCGCCGCGGGGCATCGGCGTCCAGCGGGTGATGTGGTAGTTCGACTCGCACCAGGACCGGGGGATGGGTCCGATCTCCTTGGGGAACGACGCGACGCCCGTGGGCAGTTCGACGCGGCCGGCCGAGGACAGGGCGTCCATGCTCTCCCAGTACAGCCGGGCCGACGAGGCGCCGGTGCCCGTCACCCAGTACAGCATCACGTTGTCGAGCATTTCGTCGCGGCTCAGGGCGTGCTCTGGATCGCCGTCGTTGTCGGTCCACGCCCAGAACTTCTCGACGATCCAGGCCAGTTGGGCTGTGGGTGAGTCGACGAGGCCGTATCCGACGGTCTGGGGCCGGGTGGCCTGTTGCTTGAAGTAGCCGTTGTCGTGGGTTCGGTAGTGGTTCAGCCCCGCGAACGCGGCCAGATCCTCGTCGGTGGGAGCGCTCTTGGCCGCTTCGGTCGGGGAGCCGATGGGGAAATTGGTGTGGATGGCCACGCAATGGCCGACGTTGCGCCCGATCTCGGCGGTGACGGCACCGCCCCAGTCCCCACCCTGGGCGCCGTAGCGTTGGTACCCGAGCCGGACCATCAGCGTCTCCCAGGCGCGCGCGATGCGGCCGACGTTCCATCCCGTCGCCGTCGGTTTGCCCGAGAACCCGTAGCCGGGCAGTGACGGGCAGACCACGTGGAACGCGTCCTCGGCTCGGCCGCCGTAGCTGGTCGGATCGGTCAGCGGTGCGATGACCTTCTGAAATTCCACGATCGATCCGGGCCAGCCGTGGGTGATGAGCAAGGGGAAGGCGTCGGGGTGCGGCGAGCGTTGGTGGATGAAATGGATTGCCAAACCGTCGATTTCGGTGGTGAACTGGTCGAAGCGGTTCAATGCTTCTTCACGGCTGCGCCAGTCGTATTGCTCGGCCCAGTAGGACGCGAGCTCGCGGGTGTAGTTCAGGGGGATGCCCTGGGTCCAGTCGTCGACGCACTCGGACTCGGGCCACCGCGTCGCGGTGAGTCGGCGCCTCAGGTCGACGAGGACGTCGTCGGGCACGGCGATCCGGAACGGTTCGACTTCGGTCACGTGGGGCCTTCCGCGTCGGTGGGCACTGCAGGATGGGTGGAGCGAACGTCGTTGGCGGCCATGGCCTCGGTCCGTTTGCGCAGCCGTTCCGCGGTATGGCCGAGGAAGTCGAGTATGACGGCCAGTTCGGTGTCGCTGTACCGCTCCCACATCCGGGCGGTGGAGCGTTGCCACGACGCAAAGAACTCATTGCCAGAGAGTTCCGAGAGGTCGGCATGGAGTAGCACGCGGCGCCGGTCGGTGGGATCGGGTTCGCGTCGCACGAACCCCCTGGCTTCCAGGCGGTCGATCAGGTTGGTCACCGAGGGGGCGGCCAACCCGGTGTGGCGGCCGAGCTCGCCTGCGCTCAGCGGCCCGAGCCGGTCCAGGGTGCTCAGCGCCTTGTAGTCGGTGGGATGCAGCCCCAGTTCGTCGGCCAGCGCAGAGTAGAAGCGCACGGTGGCGTCGCCGTGGTCGCGACCGACGCGGCGCAGGGCGGCCAGAAGCTCGGCGCGCGAACGATTTTCGTTCACGTCAAGGCCAGGGCGGTGAGCGTCGCGACGCAGGTGACGGCGTCGATCGGTAGCCGCAGGCGGCTACGGCGCACCCACCCTAGGGCGGCCGTTCGTTCGATCGTGGCGGGGTCGGCCCTTTCGAACGCCACCGCCTTGGGGCCGAGGTCGAGCAATGACCAGGCGCGCACCACCAGGTGGCTGGCCAACGCGATCAGTAGCGCGGTGCGCACGTCCGGTACGCCCCAGTAGGCGATCGTTGCGGCGACGAGTGCCACCTCGAGCGCCGCGTGCATGGGACGCCAGAAGCGCTGCCGAGCGAGCCCTCCAAGGCGCGGTTGAACGATCGCGGGGCGGTTCGGCCACACGGGGTCGAGCACCAGGCTCTCGTAGAGGGCACCACCAACGCCCGCGCAAGCGAGGAATGCGGCGACGGCGACCAGGGGCTGGGCGACGGGCACCAACCGATTATTACGATGGGCCGTAATATTCGTCAAACCGAAATAGCGGCCTCCGTTTGGAGGATTCTCGCGCGTCAGCGTACATTCGTTCACCGGATGATCGACATAGTTGCGCGGACCTGATCGCCGGGTTCCAGCGCCGACCGTGGTCCGTTACGGACCGCCGAAAGGACCACTCTCCATGTCGTTTTCGCTGGAGTTGTCCGATGACGTCATCGAGGTACGCGACTGGGTGCATGACTTCGCCGAGCAAGTCGTGCGGCCCGCGGCAGCCGAATGGGACGAGCGCGAGGAAACCCCGTGGCCGATCATTCAGGAGGCTGCCAAGATCGGCCTCTACTCGATGGAACTGTTCGCCACGCAGGCCGCCGAACCCACCGGGCTCGGGATGCTGACGGTATTCGAGGAGATGTTCTGGGGCGACGCGGGCATTGGGCTGTCCGTCCTCGGCACCGGGTTGGCGGCGGCGTCGTTGGCGGGCACCGGCACCCCCGAACAGATCGGGGAGTGGCTGCCGCAGATGTTCGGCAGCATCGCCGAACCGCAACTGGGCTCGTTCTGTTCGTCGGAGCCAGGAGCCGGCTCGGACGTCGCGGCGATCATCACCAGGGCGCGCTACCAGGAGGCCACCGATGAGTGGCTCATCAACGGAACGAAGACGTGGGCGACCAATGGCGGCATCGCCAACGTTCACATCGTCGTGGCCTCGGTTGACCCCGAGCTGGGGTCACGCGGGCAGGCGACCTTCATCATCCCGCCCGGCACCAAGGGTTTCAGCCAGGGGCAGAAGTTCAAGAAGCACGGCATCCGGGCTTCGCACACGGCCGAGGTCGTGCTCGACGACGTCCGAATCCCCGGTCGTCTGATCATCGGCGGCAAGGACAAGTTCGACGAGCGCATTGCGCGGACCAAGGAGGGCAAGCGCTCCGCGGGCCAGGCGGCGATGAAGACCTTCGAACGGACCAGGCCCACCGTCGGCGCGATGGCGCTCGGCGTCGCCCGCGCGGCCTATGAGTACGCGCTGGACTACGCCCAGCAGCGGGAGCAATTCGGGCGCAAGATCGGCGACTTCCAGGCCATCGCCTTCAAGCTCGCCGACATGAAGACCCGCATCGACACGGCGCGGTTACTGGTGTGGCGCGCGGGCTGGATGGCCCGCAACGACAAGCCGTTCGTCAATGCCGAAGGCTCCATGGCGAAGCTGGCGGCCAGTGAGACGGCGGTATACGTCACCGACGAGGCCATCCAGATCATGGGTGGCAACGGATACACCCGCGACTACCCGGTCGAGCGCATGCACCGCGATGCCAAGATCTTCACCATCTTCGAAGGCACCAGCGAGATTCAGCGGCTCGTCATGGCAAGGGCCATCACTGGTCTGCCCTTGAAGTAGGGGAGTTACCGCCGCCGCGACTGCGCCCGACGCGACTGCGCCCGACGCGGGGGCGCCCGACGCGGGGGCGCAGTTCGGTGGGGCCGACGGTCGAGGAACGC
>JAHFVB010000404.1 GCA_023264755.1 Mycobacterium sp.
AAACCACATCAGCGTGGGCATGGGGTGATCTTGCCCCGAATTCCGCGTCCGGAAACCTGGGAGTACGGCACGCTGGCCCAATGCAATTCTGGTCGGGGACCGCCTTCTTGGACACCGCCGACGCGCTGGCGGTGACTGGCATGCTCGACGAGACCGGCTACTACGGCATGATCTGCGCCGACCACGTGATCTACCCCCGCGAGCTCACGTCGCGGTATCCCAGCGGGGCGCGGACGCCGCCGTGGGAACCGGAGACGGCCTGGCCGGATCCGTGGGTGATGGTCGGTGCGATGGCGGCGCTCACCACTCGGCTGCGCTTCACCAACGCCGTATACGTCGCGCCGTCGCGGCCCCTGCTCGCGGTGGCCAAACAGGTCGCCACCGCGGCGGTCATCTCCGGGGGACGCGTCGCGCTGACGGTCGGGGCCAGCTGGATGCGCGAGGAGTTCGACGTGCTCGGCCAGCCGTTCGGCAACCGCGGCAAGCGACTCGACGAGATGATTCCCGCGCTGCGTGCGCTGCGTGCGCTGCGTGCGCTGCGTGCGCTGTGGCAGGGCGGCTGGGTGTCGTGGGACGGCGAGCACTATCAGGTACCGGAGCTGATGATCGAGCCCCACCCTCCGGCCCCCGTGCCGATCATGTGCGGCGGTGAGTCCGAGGCGGCCTTGCGCCGTGCCGCGCGGCTGTGCGACGGCTGGGTCGGAGCAGCGTACGGCTGGGACGATGCCGTGCGCTTCGTCGAGCGCTTGCAGGTGCTGCGCCGCGAGTACGGCCGAGCCAATGAGCCGTTCGAGATCATGATGGCGTTGCTGGAAGTTCCGACTGCGGACCTGTACAGACGCGCCGAGGACATCGGGATCACTGCGACTCTGTGCGCACCGTGGCTGGGCGCCCCCGGCGTCGATCCCGCCGACGTGAAGACCTTCCGCGCACCCATCGAGCGCTTCGCCGAGACCGTCGTGGCCCAGGTGCGCTGACCAACGCCAGAACCGTCCAGCTGTAAGAATGCCCGCATGACCGTGACTTCCGGGGACGACGACGTAGCCGGCTACCCGCGCGACATGGTCGGGTACGGTGCCCATCCGCCCGACCCGCGCTGGCCCGGCGGGGCCAACATCGCGCTCCAGTTCGTGCTGAACTACGAAGAAGGCGGCGAACGCAACGTCCTGCACGGTGACCAGGAGTCGGAGACCTTCCTGTCCGACGTGGTTGGGGCGCAAGCCTTTCCCAACCGGCACCTGAGTGTGGAATCGCTCTATGAATACGGTTCGCGGGCCGGGCTCTGGCGGGTGCTCCGGGTGTTCGACAAACGTGCGCTGCCGCTGACGATCTTCGGGGTGGCGACGGCGTTGGCCCGCAATCCGGCCGCCGTCGCGGCATTCCTGGACCGGGGAGACGAGTTGGCCTGCCACGGATTGCGCTGGCTGAGTTATCAACTCGCCTAACCGGCCTTGGAGCGCGAACACATGGCCTAAGCGGTCCGGGTGATGACCGAACTGACCGGCGAGGCCCCGCTGGGTTGGTATACCGGTCGGGATTCGCCGCAGACCCGCAGGCTCGTCGTCGAGCACGGGGGCTTTCTGTACGACTCCGACTCCTATGCCGACGACCTGCCATATTGGACGCGGGTCGACGGTGTGGACGGTCCCGTCGACCACCTGGTGGTGCCCTACACGCTGGACACCAACGACATGAAGTACGTCTCACCCAGCGGATTCCCCAGCGGCACCGACTTCTTCACCTATCTGCGCGACGCGTTCGACGTGCTGTACGCCGAAGGTGCGGCCGGGGCGCCCAAGATGCTGTCGATCGGACTGCATTGCCGGTTGGTCGGCCGCCCGGCGCGGATCGCGGCGCTCGAGCGGTTCCTGGATCACGTGCAGTCTCACGACAAAGTCTGGATCGCCCGCCGCGTCGACATCGCCAGGCACTGGGTGGAGCACTTTCCGCCGACTTCGTGACGTCGGCCGGCCGTCGCGCTGCACCGGCTTGACCCTCCCGTAGGGGGAGCCTCCAGACTGGCGGCATGCTATCCATAGGCGACTTCTCGCGGATGACACAGTTGAGCGTCAAGACGTTGCGGCACTACCACGACGTCGGGCTCGTCGCTCCGCATCACATCGACCCCACCACCGGTTACCGCTACTACACACGGGAACAGCTACCCACCGCCCAGGTGGTGCGCCGACTGCGGGCGCTCGACATGCCCGTGGCCGACGTGAAGGCGGTACTCGCGGCCGGTCCCGACGACCGCAACGAGTTGATCGGAGCCCACCTCGGCCGCCTCGAGGCTCAGCTCGCGCAGACCCAGGCCGCCGTCTCGGCCTTGCGCGCCATCGTCGACCGACCGTCCCACGGGCCCGCGGTTCGACATCGCAGTGTGCCCGCACAGCCGGCCATCGCCGTGCACGCCGACGTCGACCGGGACGAGCTACCCGAGTGGTTCTTCGGAGCCGTCACCGAACTGCTGGCCACCGTCGCCGAGCAGTCGCTCACCCGCACGGGACCGCCAGGCGGGCTCTACGGTTTCGAGGTCTTCGACCGTGATCGTGGGCCGGCCACGGTGTTCCTGCCCGTCTCGAACCAGGTCGCGGCCACGGGCCGAGTCGTCCAGTTCACCGTGCCCGCAGCCGAACTCGTCGTCGTCGAGCATCACGGACCGCATGACGACGTCGACCTCGCGTACTCCGAGCTCGGCGACTACGCCACCCAGCACGAAATCAGCATCGAGGCCCCGCTGCGGGAGTACTACCGGCGATTCTCCTGGGACACCGGCGACAGTTCGCAGTGGGCGACCGACCTGTGCTGGCCCATCTTCCGGTCCGATCGAATCGAGCACACCTCATGACCCTCAGCGGACGGCGAGCCGTGGTGACCGGCGGCAGCAAGGGCGCGGGAGCCGCGGTGGTGAACCAGTTGCGGACGATGGGGGCGGCGGTCACCGTCGTCGCGCGCCACCAACCAGACTCACTCCATCTCGCCGACGACTTCGTGGCCGCCGACATCACCACTCGCGCAGGTGTCGACACCGTCGCCGCGCACGTGGCCGAGCTCGGCGGCGCGCAGCTCCTGGTGCACGTCGCAGGCGGATCACACTCGCCCGCAGGCGGATTCGCGGCGTTGACCGACCAGGATTGGCTCGACGAACTCGAACTGAACCTGCTCGGTGCCGTTCGACTCGACCGTGCGTTGGTACCCGCGATGATCGCAGCGGGGACGGGTGCGATCGTTCACGTCGGGTCCATTCAAAGCCGGATGCCGCTGTACGACGGCACGCTCGGCTACGCGGCGGCGAAGGCGGCGCTGCGCACCTACAGCAAGGGATTGGCCGACGAGCTCGCCCCCAAGGGCATTCGCGTCAACACCGTCTCGCCGGGTTTCATCCAGACCGCGGCCGCCGACGCGCTCGTCGCCCGCATCGCGCAAGCCGACGGGTCCGACGAAGCCACCGCCTTGCGCGCGTTGATGGACTCGCTGGGCGGAATCCCCCTCGGGCGGCCCGCTCGGCCCGAGGAGATCGCTACCGTAGTCGGCTTCTTGGTATCGGATGCCGCCTCATCGGTGGTTGGGGTGGACATCGTCGTCGACGGCGGGACCGTGCGGACGGTTTAGAAGGGTGGTGGGTCTGGGTCGGCGGTGGTGAAGGTGTCGTCGTAGGTGAGGTAGTGGTCGGGGAGCGGTGGTGTCGGTGGTGGGTTGGTGCGGCGCTGCTGGTTGGCGTGGCGTTCGGCGGTGATGTCGGCGGCCCGTTGTTGGGCTCGGGTCCGTTGGCGGCGCGGCATCATGGCGGTCTTGTCGCTCTTGTCGGCTGCGGGTGTGCCGGGTTGGTGGGGGTTGGCGGGTAGCGCTCCGGTGGGGGTGCACAGGTCCGGGAAGCTCACCGCGGCGCCGGGGTGGGTGACGTATTTCTGCCCGGTGGGGGCGCTCCAGATGATGGTTCCGTCGGGTAGTTGTTCGTCGTGCCAGCCCCAGAAGGTCTTCCACAAGTGATGAGCGCGGCACAGGCATTTCAGGTTCGAGGCGTGGGTGGGACCACCGGCACCGTGGGGGATCGTATGGTCCAGATCGCAGTGGGTGGCGGGTTGGTCGCAGCCCGGGGCCCGGCAGGTGAGGTCTCGGGCGCGGACGTAGTCGGCCAATGCCCGAGACGGGGTGTAGCCGGCCTCGGGTGGGGCGTCCCCGGGGTGGATCAGCGGGCGCAGCCGGGCGGTGGTGGCGAGTTCGGCGATCAATTCGGCGGGGATGAGTCCGTCGTAGCCGGGCAGCACCGCGGGTGTGGTGCTGGTGCCGGCGAGGGTGGTGGCCTCGGCGATGACGTGGATGAGTACGGCGCTGGCCGGTTGGGCGCCGGCCGGACAGTCGGTGGTTGCGCAGCGGCAGCCCAGCCGATCGGCGCCGGCGGCCAGGGCGCCCAGGGCGTCGGCGCGGCGTTGGGCCAGGGTGCGCGGGTCATCGGCGCAGACGGTGTGGGCCAGGGCGGTGAGTCGGTGGGCCAGGGCGTGGGCGTCGGGGGCGAACAGGGTGGCCGATACCTCGGCCAGTCCGTGGTCTAGGTCGCCGACGAGGACGTCGCGTTCGGCGAGCCGGTCGCGGCGCCGCCGCACGGCGTCACGGTCGGCGGCGGCGACGATCCGGTCGATGCGGGTGTTGCGTTGGCTGCGGTTCATCGCTCCCCAGCGCGGCATCCGCTGGGCCAGGTGGGTGTCGACGCGGGCGCGTAGCTCGTCGTCGACGATCAGTGCGGTGCGGAAGACCGCGGCCCGAAAGGAGGTTTCGTCGATGTCTCCGGCGATGAACCGGGCGCCGAGTAGGGGCAGTTGGACGCGTAGGGCGTGGGCGTAGCGCAGGTGGCTGGCGGCCTGCCCGCGGCTGATGTTCAGGGCGGCGGCGATCTCGATGGCGGTGGCGTCGACGACGTCGAGGGCCCAGTGGTCGCTGGCGCCGCCGTCCTCGGCCAGGCGCAGCGCCATCAAATCCCCGATGGCCACCAACCGCGCTGCTGCCGCCCGTGATTCCGTCCGCGCCGCCACCCCCATCCGATCCAACAGCTCGGTGGCGGATGCCTCGCTCATACGTTCGATTTTAGATCGTGGGTATGACACGCGGATGA
>JAHFVB010000048.1 GCA_023264755.1 Mycobacterium sp.
CACGACGGAGGTGCTCAACACCGAGCGCGACGCCGCCGTGCTGTTCGCCACCGACACCGATCCCGAACCGGACGTCGAGGAGGACTCGGCCCCGGCCGCCCCGTCCGCACCGACGACCGACGCGGCCCCGGCTGCGGTCGCGGTCGCGGCGCCCACGGCACCTTCGGGCGGTCCGCGCCCGGATGACCTCGGCTTCGATGCCGCCGACGCCACGATGGCGCTCATCGCGCTGTCGGCGAAGATGCGGATCGACCAGATCGAACTGTTGGACTCCATCGAGTCGATCACCGACGGAGCTTCCTCGCGCCGCAACCAGCTGCTGGTCGACCTTGGTTCGGAACTGAACCTGGGCGCCATCGACGGTGCCGCCGAGGCGGATCTGGCGGGGCTGCGGGGTCAGGTCACCAAGCTGGCCCGGACCTACAAGCCCTTCGGCCCAGTGCTTTCCGATGCGGTCAACGATCAGCTGCGCACGGTCTTCGGACCCTCGGGCAAGCGCCCCGCAGCCATCGCCGAGCGCGTCAAGAAGACCTGGGAGCTCGGCGACGGCTGGGTCAAGCACGTCACCATCGAGGTCGCGCTGGGTACCCGCGAGGGGTCCAGCGTGCGCGGTGGCGCCCTTGGCGGCCTTCACGACGGAGCACTGGCCGATGCCAACGCCGTCGACAAGGTCGTGGACGCCGCCGTGGCGGCAGTCGCAGCGCGCAGAGGCGTCGCGGTGTCGTTGCCCTCGTCGGGTGCGGCCGCTGGCGGAGTCGTGGACTCCGCAGCGCTGACCGAGTTCGCCGAGCAGGTCACCGGCCGCAACGGCGTGCTGGCCTCGGCCGCCCGCATGATCCTGGGCGAGTTGGGCCTGGACAACCAGGTCAGCAGCCCCGAGGTGGCCAACGATGCGGAGCTCATCGAGCTGATCACCGCCGAATTGGGTTCGGACTGGCCGCGTTTGGTGTCCCCGGCGTTCGACGGCCGCAAGGCGGTGCTCTTCGACGATCGCTGGGCCAGCGCCCGCGAGGACCTGGCCCGGCTGTGGCTGATGGACGAAGGCGACATCGACGCCGACTGGGCCAAGCTCTCGGAACGCTACGAGGGCGCCGGGCACGTCGTGGCGGCGCAGGCCAGCTGGTGGCAGGGCCGAGCCTTGGCGGCGGGTCGCAACATCCACGCCTCGCTCTACGGCCGGGCGGCCGCTGGTGCGGAGAACCCCGAAAGCGGCTGCTACGCCGACGAGATCGCGGTGGTCACCGGGGCCTCGAAGGGTTCGATTGCGGCATCGGTGATCGCACAGCTGCTCAACGGCGGCGCCACCGTCATCGCCACCACCTCCAAGCTCGATGACGACCGGCTGGCGTTCTACCGCGGGCTCTATCGGGACAACGCTCGCTTCGCCGCTCAGCTGTGGGTGTTGCCCGCCAACATGGCGTCCTACACCGACATCGACGCGCTGGTCAGCTGGGTGGGCAACGAGCAATCGGAAAGCCTTGGGCCGAAGTCGATTCACCTCAAGGACGCGCTGACGCCGACGCTGCTGTTCCCGTTTGCCGCCCCGCGCGTGGCAGGTGACCTCTCCGAAGCCGGTGCGCGCGCCGAAATGGAGATGAAGGTGCTGCTGTGGGCCGTGCAACGGCTCATTGGCGGGCTGTCGCGGCTGGGCTCGGAGCGGGACATCGCTTCGCGGCTGCACGTGGTGCTGCCCGGCTCGCCCAACCGTGGCATGTTCGGCGGGGACGGCGCCTACGGTGAGGCCAAGGCCGCGCTGGACGCCGTCGTCTCCCGCTGGAAGGCGGAGTCGTCCTGGGCGCAACGGGTTTCGCTGGCGCACGCGCTGATCGGGTGGACCAAGGGCACCGGCCTGATGGGGCACAACGATGCGATCGTCGGCGCGGTCGAAGAGGCCGGCGTGACCACCTATTCGACCGACGAGATGGCCTCGATGCTGCTCGGTCTGTGCGACGTCGAATCCAAGACCGCCGCGGCGAGGGAGCCGCTGCAAGCCGACCTCACCGGTGGACTGGGCGAGATCGACCTCGACATGGCCGAACTGGCCGCCAAGGCCCGCGAGGAGACGGTCTCCGACGTCGCAGTCGAGGACGAGGAGAAGCTCGGCACCGTCGCAGCGTTGCCGTCACCGCCGCGCGGCTTCACCGCGGCACCGCCGCCGGCGTGGGACGACCTCGACGTCGATCCCGCCGACCTGGTGGTCATCGTCGGGGGTGCCGAATTGGGGCCCTACGGCTCGTCGCGCACTCGCTTCGAGATGGAGGTCTCCGGCGAATTGTCGGCGGCCGGCGTGCTCGAATTGGCTTGGACGACGGGGCTGGTCAAGTGGGAGGACGACCCGAAGCCGGGCTGGTACGACACGCAGAGTGGTGACCTGGTCGACGAGGGCGAGTTGGTCGAGCGCTACCACGATGCCGTCCTCGAACGGGTCGGTATCCGCGAGTTGGTCGGCGACGGTGCGATCGGTGCGGATCATTCGGCGCCGCTGCTGGTTTCGGTCTTCCTGGACAAGGACTTCAGCTTCGTGGTGTCGTCCGAGGCCGACGCCAGGGCATTCGTGGAGTTCGATCCCGAGCACACCGTCATCTCGCCGGTACCTGACAGCGGCGACTGGCAGGTCGTCCGCAAGGCGGGTACGGAGATTCGCGTGCCGCGCAAGGTGAAGCTGTCTCGCACGGTCGGGGCGCAGATCCCGACCGGGTTCGACCCGACGGTCTTCGGCGTCAGCCAGGACATGGTGAACTCGATCGACCGGTTGGCGCTGTGGAATCTGGTCACCACCGTCGACGCCTTCCTGTCGGCCGGCTTCACGCCAAACGAGTTGATGCGGTGGGTGCATCCCAGCCTGGTGGCCAGCACACAGGGCACCGGCATGGGCGGCATGACGTCGATGCAGACGATGTACCACGGCAACCTTCTTGGCCAGAACAAGCCGAACGACATCCTGCAAGAGGTGCTGCCGAACGTCACGGCCGGTCACGTCGTGCAGTCCTACATCGGCAGCTACGGCGCAATGATCCACCCCGTCGGTGCCTGCGCCACCGCCGCGATCTCGGTCGAGGAGGGCGTCGACAAGATCCGGCTCGGCAAGGCCGAGTTCGTGGTCGCAGGTGGCTACGACGACCTGGCGCTGGAGGCCATCATCGGCTTCGGTGACATGGCGGCGACGGCGGACACCGAGGTGATGCGCGCCAAGGGCATCAGCGACTCGAAGTTCTCCCGCGGCAACGACCGGCGCAGGCTGGGCTTCGTCGAAGGCCAGGGCGGTGGCACCATCCTGTTGGCCAGGGGTGACCTGGCGCTGCGGATGGGGCTGCCGGTGCTGTCGGTCGTCGCGTACGTCTCGTCGTTCGGCGACGGCGTGCACACGTCGATCCCGGCTCCCGGAATCGGCGCGCTCGCTGCGGGCCGGGGTGGGCGCGAGTCGCAACTGGCCAAGTCGTTGGCCAAGCTTGGCGTCGGAGCCGACGACATCGCCGTGATCTCCAAGCACGACACCTCGACGCTGGCCAACGATCCCAACGAGACCGAACTGCACGAGCGGCTCGCCGCGGCGATGGGGCGGTCCGACGGTGCGCCGATGTTCATCGTCAGCCAGAAGAGCCTGACGGGGCACAGCAAGGGTGGTGCTGCGGCGTTCCAGATGATGGGCCTGTGCCAGATCCTGCGCGACGGGGTGATCCCGCCGAACCGCAGCCTGGACTGTGTCGACGACGAAATGGCTCACGCCTCCCACTTCGTGTGGGTGCGGGAGACCTTGCGCATGGGCGAGAAGTTCCCGCTGAAGGCCGGTCTGGTGACCAGCCTGGGCTTCGGTCACGTGTCGGGGCTCGTCGCGCTGGTGCATCCGCAGGCCTTCCTGGCCGCGCTGGATCCGCAGCAGCGGGAGGACTACCAGCGCCGGGCCAACGACAGGGTGCTGGAGGGCCAGCGCAGGCTAGCCTCGGCGATCGCCGGTGGACCCTCGCTCTACGAGAAGCCGGCCGACCGGCGCTTCGACCACGAGTCGCCGGAGAAGCCGCAGGAGGCTCGGATGTTGCTGAATCCGGATGCTCGGCTGGGCGAGAACGGTTGGTATGGGCGATGAGCGCTTGCGCGAAGAGCAGAGCACACCGATGAGCGCTTGCGCGAAGAGCAGAGCACACCGATGAGCGCTTCGCTGGCGGGATGCGTGGCCTTCGGGTGGGATGAGCTAGCTTTCCTCCCATGGGCATAGTCGGGGTCGGCATCGACCTGGTTTCGATTCCGGATTTCGCCGAACAGGTCGACCAGCCGGGAACGGTGTTCGCCGAGACCTTCACGCCCGGGGAGCGGCGCGACGCCGCCGACAAGAGTTCGTCGGCGGCGCGCCACCTCGCGGCGCGATGGGCGGCCAAGGAGGCCGTCATCAAGGCGTGGTCGGGTTCGCGGTTCTCCAGGCGGCCCGTGCTGCCGGAGGGCATCCACCGCGACATCGAGGTGGTCACGGACATGTGGGGCCGGCCCAAGGTGCGGCTGACCGGTGACATCGCCGAGCACTTGAAGGACGTCACGATCCACGTGTCGCTGACCCACGAGGGGGAGACCGCCGCCGCGGTGGCGATCCTGGAGTCCGCCGACTGATCCGCAGCGTCGCCAATCGTGGACGCGAACTAGCCTCGTAGTCATGAACGAGCTGGTCGAACGGGTGCGGTCGGTACTGCCATCGGTGCGCTCGGACCTCGAGGACCTGGTCCGCATCGAGTCCGTGTGGGCCGATCCGACCCGGCGCGGCGAGGTACACCGCAGCGCGCAGGCGGTGGCAGAGCTGTTGTCGCGAGCGGGTTTCGACGACGTCCGCACCGTCAGCGCGGGTGGGGCGCCCGCCGTCATCGCCCGCCATCCTGCGCCTCCGGGGGCACCGACGGTACTGCTGTACGCCCACCACGACGTCCAGCCGGAAGGTGACGTCGCCCAGTGGGCGTCGCCGCCGTTCCAGCCCACCGAGCGCGACGGCCGGCTCTACGGCCGCGGCACTGCCGACGACAAGGCCGGGATCGCAACGCATTTGGCGGCGTTTCGGGCGCATGGCGGGCGTCCGCCGGTTGGGGTGACGGTGTTCGTCGAGGGGGAGGAGGAGTCCGGTTCGCCGTCCCTTGGCGCCCTGTTGAAGGAACACCAGGAGTTGCTGGCCGCCGACGTCATCGTCATCGCCGACTCCGACAACTGGAGCACCGAGATCCCGTCGTTGACCGTGTCGCTGCGCGGCCTGGCCGACTGCGTCGTGGAGGTGGCCACGCTCGACCACGGCCTGCACTCCGGGATGTGGGGCGGTGCGGTACCCGACGCGTTGAGTGCGTTGGTGCGGCTGCTGGCCAGCCTGCACGACGACGAGGGCAACGTCGCCGTGGCGGGCCTGCACGAAGGCACGGCGGCGCCCGTGGACTATCCGCCCGAGCGCGTGCGCGCCGACACGGGTCTGTTGGACGGGGTGCGCGAAATCGGATCCGGTTCGGTGCCACAACGGCTTTGGGTCAAGCCGGCGATCACCGTCATCGGCATCGACACCACTCCGATCGCCTCGGCGTCCAACACGTTGATCCCCAGCGCGCGGGCAAAGGTCAGCATGCGCGTCGCGCCGGGTGGGGACGCCGGCGCGCACCTGGCCGCGTTGACTCGTCACCTCGAGCAGCACGCGCCATGGGGAGCGCGGGTGACGGTCACCCCGGGCGACGTCGGTCAGCCGTATGCGATCGATGCCACCGGGCCGGTCTACGACGCCGCGCGCGCCGCGTTCCGGCAGGGGTGGGGCGCCGACGCCATCGACATGGGCATCGGTGGGTCGATTCCGTTCATCGCGGAGTTTGCCGCGGCCTTCCCCGACGCCAAGATTCTGGTCACCGGCGTGGAAGACCCTGCGACGCAGGCGCATAGCATCAACGAGAGCTTGGACTTGGGCGTGCTGGAGCGGGCTGCGATCTCGGAGGCGCTGTTGCTGGAGGCCCTTGGTGGGTTAGACCGATAGGTCGCGGCGCAGCTTCGCGACGTGTCCGGTGGCCTTGACGTTGTATTGGGCGACTTCGATCTTGCCCTTCTCGTCGACGACGAACGTCGAGCGGATGACACCCTGCACGGTCTTGCCGTACATCGACTTCTCGCCGAAGGCGCCCCACGCGGTGAGCACCGAACGGTCGGGGTCGGACAGCAGCGGGAACGTCAAGTCCTCGGCGGCGCGGAACTTGGCCAGCTTCTCGGGTTTGTCGGGCGAGATGCCGATGACGTCGATCCCGGCGGCGTTGAGCTCGGCCAGGCTGTCGCGGAAGTCGCAGGCCTGCTTGGTGCAGCCGGGCGTGGAGGCCGCCGGATAGAAGTAGACGATGACCTTGCGGCCCTTGAAGTCGGACAGCTTCACCGTCTTGCCGTCCGCGTCGGGCAGGGCGAATGTGGGCGCTGTGTCGCCCACGGCGAGACGTGGCGTCGGTGACATGCGGAGTCCTTCTGTCGGCGGGTGCAGTCGGCTGCTCTAGGGTAGTGCGGCAGGACGGCAAGCGAGTTGGAGGGCTGACGTGGCGGACAGGGATCCTGACACCATCAAGAGCGAGATCGACGTGGCTCGCGATCAGCTCGCGTCCACCGTCGACGCGTTGGCCGAGCGGGCCAACCCGCGCAAGATCGTCGATGACGCGAAGTCGGGTGTCATTCGGTTCGTGAAGAAGCCCGTGGTCATGGTGTCGATCGCGGGGCTGGGCACGGCGGTTCTGGTGATCTGGGTGCGGAGCCGCAGGCGGCGCTGAGCCGGCTGGCTGCGTTGGTCAGCTGCGGCGGCCGAACCAGAAGAGGTTGCCGAGCGAGAAGCTTGGGGGATTGGCCGTACGGCCGAGTCGCCGGCAGCTGTGCACCACGACGACGTCCCGTTGCACAGCTACGCCCTCGCACACCGGCTTGGCGACCGGTGTTGCCGACCAGTGCGTACTTGCGGGGGACATCAGCCAAGACCTCGGTTTCTTCGTCGATCGCTGAGCTCGCTTCGTGAAGCTCGGCTCCAGCTAACCGGATGGTAGCAGCGATCTGGTTCTTTATGCAGCTTAAGGCGAATCATTCACGTGTGATGTGTGCGATTCCGCAACTTTGAGGTCCGGTCCGTCGTCGCAGCTAGTCGTCCGCTTGGCGCAAGTTCAGCACATTTCGGGATGCCGAGCAGCCGATTCGGGAATCAATTGTCGCTGACGTCAGTCGCAATCCGTCGGGCCTTGCCCCTGGGTCCCGGCCCGCAGCACCGTGGCGGCGCGGAGGTGGCTGGCCGTTCACCGTCGCGGACGGCGTCCTGACGTGCCACGCGCCCGACTGGGTGACCTTCACGGCCAATGGAACCGAGTACGCGCTCAGCGACGCCGCCAGGTGGGTCGGGCACTACCCGAGTGTTTCGCCGATCTTGCGCCCGGGCTACGTCGAATTCGGGGACGCACGACAGCCCGTCCCGACCACCTTCGATTCGGTGACCGACCGTGGGCGCGAACTCTGCTCTTGAAACGATGCTCCTGAAACGACGAAAACCCTGCCTCGGCAGGGTTTTCGTATGGTGCGCCGTCAGGGTTTCGAACCCCGGACCCGCTGATTAAGAGTCAGCTGCTCTACCAACTGAGCTAACGGCGCGCGTGGAAGACGATAACAGTCCGCGGGCGCCGCGTGAAATCCGCTGGTCGCGTGCCCCCGGCGGGCGCGAGGTTCTGCCCGTGTCGGAGGTTGCCCTTAGACTTTGTCTGGCAGTACCCCGATAGTCCGTTGAACGCTAGCTGCGAGGTGGAATGACCATGTGGGGGGACCATTCGGTGGCCCGTCCCAGCCGGGTGCGCAGGTGGCTGCTCGGCGTTGCTCTGGTGGCCGGGATGGTGCTCGGGGCCAGCGCCTGCGGCAGCGCCCCTACGACACCGCCACAGCCGCAGACCATCGCCGACAAGGGCACCCCGTTCGCCGACCTGTTGATGCCCAAGCTCACCGCCTCGGTTACCGATGGCGAGGTCGGAGTCACGGTCGACGAGCCGGTGACGGTCAGCGCCGAGGACGGCGTGCTGGGTGCGGTCACCATGACCGACGCGGACGGCGCCCCAGTGGCCGGCAAGCTCAGCCCGGACGGGCTGCGCTGGACCACGACCGATCCGCTGGGCTACAACAAGCGCTACACGCTCAACGCCCAATCGCTGGGTCTCGCCGGCATGACGAGTCGCTCGATGACGTTCCAGACGCATTCGCCCGCCAATCTGACCATGCCGTACGTGCTCCCCAACGACGGCGAGGTCGTCGGCGTCGGGCAGCCGATCGCGGTCCGGTTCGACGAGAACATCCCGAACCGGTTGGCCGCCGAGAAGGCCATCACCGTCACCACCAAGCCGCCGGTCGAGGGCGCGTTCTACTGGCTCAACAATCGCGAGGTGCGGTGGCGCCCGCAGGCGTATTGGAAGCCGGGCACCACCGTCGACGTGGCGGTCAACACCTACGGCGTCGATCTCGGTGACGGGCTGTTCGGTCAGGAGAACGTCACCACGCACTTCACCATCGGTGACCAGGTCATCGCGACTGCCGACGACACCACCAAGACGCTGACCATCCGACGCAATGGCGAGGTCGTGAAGACCATGCCAATCTCGATGGGCAAGAACAGCACGCCGACCAACAACGGCGTCTACATCGTCGGCGACCGGCTGTCCCACATGATCATGGACTCCTCGACCTACGGCGTGCCGTCGAACGCACCCAACGGCTACCGCACCGAGGTCGACTGGGCCACCCAGATGTCCTACAGCGGCATCTACGTGCACGCCGCGCCCTGGTCAGTGGGCAGCCAGGGCTACAGCAACGTCAGCCACGGCTGCCTCAACGTCAGCACCAGCAACGCGCAGTGGTTCTACGAGAACACCAAGCGCGGCGACATCGTGGAGGTGGTCAACACCGTGGGGTCGATTCTGCCCGGCACCGACGGGCTGGGGGACTGGAACATCCCGTGGGAGCAGTGGCGGGCCGGCAACGCCAGCGTCTAACCCCGACCATCGAAAACGGGCCCCCCGCTAGTGCGGGAGGCCCGTTTTCGTCTTCCGGGTGGCTGACGGGACTCGAACCCGCGACAGCCAGGATCACAACCTGGTGCTCTACCAACTGAACTACAGCCACCATTGCCGCTGAGCTTTTGGCACTGCGGCGTCGTCGATACTAGCCGCTCGACTGCCCGACAGCCGAATCATTGGTCGCGTGGTCGGTGTCGGGGGGCCCGAGCTCGCTCGCTACTGCGGCAATGTCGCTGGTCGTCGGTCCTGGCGGGGCCACGAACGCGGTGCGTCGGTAGTACTTCAATTCGCGGATGGACTCGTGGATGTCGGCCAACGCGCGGTGGGCCAACCCCTTCTCCGGCTGGCCGAAGTAGATGCGGGGGTACCAGCGTCGGCAGAGCTCCTTGATCGAGCTCACGTCGATCATCCGGTAGTGCAGGTAGCTGTCCAGGGCGGGCATGTCCCGGGCGATGAACCCGCGGTCGGTGCCGATCGAGTTGCCACACAGGGGAGCGGTGTTGGCCTGCTTGACGTGACTTCCGATGTAGTCGAGCACCAGCTGCTCGGCCTGCGCCAAGTCGATTTGGGAGGTGCGCACCTCCTCGGTGAGCCCCGATTTGGAGTGCATCTTCGCCACCACGTCGACCATGCCGTCGAGGGCTGCGTCGTCGGTATGGATCACCACGTCCACGCCGTCGCCAAGGATGTTCAGCTCCGCGTCGGTGACCAGAGCCGCGATCTCGATGAGCCGGTCCGAGCGAAGGTCCAGCCCGGTCATCTCGCAGTCGATCCACACCAGTTCGTCACGCACAGCGTTCAACAGTATTCCCACCGCCGGACAAAGGCCGCGCCACACCCACCTGGGGCGAATTCCGCGCAGTAAGGTCTGGCCCATGACTGCTGAATCGACAGCCACCCCCGCGCAGGAGATCGCGGCTGGTTACTCCGTCGAGGGCCAGGCCTTGGAGCTCGGCTCCGTCGTCGTCGACGGCGTCGTCGACCCCACCGCTCAGGTCCGCATTCCGTTGGCCACCGTGAACCGCCACGGTCTGGTCGCCGGGGCCACCGGTACGGGCAAGACCAAGTCGCTGCAGGTGCTCGCCGAGCAGCTGTCCGCGGCCGGAGTGCCCGTCGTGATGGCCGACGTCAAGGGTGATCTGTCTGGCCTGTCGCGGCCCGGCCAAGCCAACGACAAGTCTGCCCAACGCGCCAAGGACACCGGCGACGACTGGACCCCGACCGCGTTCCCCGTCGAGTTCCTCTCGCTCGGAACCGAGGGCATCGGCGTGCCCGTGCGGGCCACCATCACCAGCTTCGGGCCCATCCTGCTGTCGAAGGTGCTGGGGCTGAACGCCACCCAGGAGTCGACGCTGGGGCTGATCTTCCACTGGGCGGATCAGAAGGGGTTGTCGCTACTGGACCTCAAGGATCTGCGGGCCGTCATCACCTACCTGACCGGTGACGAGGGCAAGCCGGAGCTCAAGGCGCTCGGAGCGGTGTCGCCGACGACGGCGGGCGTGATCCTGCGCGCGCTGGTCAACCTCGAGGCCGAGGGGGCCGACACCTTCTTCGGGGAGCCCGAGCTCGAGCCGAAGGACCTGATGCGATTCGACGCGCAGGGCCGCGGCGTCATCACGCTGCTGGAACTGGGTGCGCAGGCTGCGCGTCCGGTGATGTTCTCGACCTTCCTGATGTGGGTGCTGGCCGACCTGTTCACGACGTTGCCCGAGATCGGTGACGTCGACAAGCCGAAACTGGTGTTCTTCTTCGACGAGGCCCATCTGCTGTTCACCGACGCGTCCAAGGCGTTCCTGGAGCAGGTCGAGCAGACGGTCAAGCTGATCCGCTCCAAGGGCGTCGGCGTGTTCTTCTGCACCCAGCTGCCCACCGACGTGCCGAACAACGTGTTGTCGCAGTTGGGTGCGCGCGTCCAGCACGCGTTGCGGGCGTTCACCCCCGACGACCAGAAGGCGCTCACCAAGACGGTGCGCACCTACCCCAAGACCACCGTCTACGACCTGGAGAGCGCGCTGACGTCGCTGGGCATCGGCGAGGCCATCGTGACGGTGCTGTCCGAGCGGGGCGCGCCGACGCCCGTCGCGTGGACCAGGATGCGGGCTCCGCGGTCACTGATGGACACCATTGGGCCGGAAGCCATCTCGGCGGCCGCCAAGGCCAGTCCGCTTCAGGCCGAATACGGCCAGACCATCGACCGCGAGTCGGCCTACGAGCGGTTGAACGCCCGCGTGGCCGCCCCCGAACCCACGCTGCCTCCGCCGGTGGAACAACCCGGCGCGGCCACCGCCTCGGGTTCGGGCGTCAGCAAGGGGGCGGCGCAGGAGGGTGTGGTCTCGGAGGTGCTGCGCAGTTCGGCGTTCAAGAGCTTCATGCGTTCGGCGGCCACCGTGGCTGGCCGCGAGATCACCCGCAGCATCTTCGGGACCGGCCGCCGCCGTTAGTCGCCGCCGAGCTTCTTGTAGACGGCGCCGACGATCGGCGTGACGATCGACCGCGTGGCGTAGCCACTGGCCACCGACATCGCCTTCGACGTCACCCCGGGCACCACGCGCATCTTGTTGCGCTCCAAGCCGTCCAGGGAGATCTTGGCGGTGTACTCCGTGGAGATCCAGAGGAAGTCGGGGATCAGCCGTTCGACGAGCGACTGTTCGTCCGGATTCGGGAGCTCGGTGCGCACGGGTCCGGGCGCCAGCACGGTCACGTGGACGCCGACGTCCTTCAGCTCACCGCGCAGCGACTCGCTGAACGTGTTGGCGAAGGCCTTCGACGCCGCGTACGTCGCGTTGTTGGGGATCGGCGAGTTGCCCGCCGCCGAACCCGAGATCAGAATCCCGCCGGCCCGGCGCGCCACCATGCCCGGCAGCACGGCCAGCACCAGATCGTGCACACCGAGCACGTTGAGCTGCACCTGATCGCGTTCGCCCTGCGGGTCGAGGCTGGCGACCGGACCGAACGTCGCCGTACCGGCATTGGCGCACAGGATCGACACGTTGCGGGTGGCGAGCTCCTCGCACAGTTTGGCGCGGTCGGCGGGATCGGCCAGGTCGGCGGCCCGCACCTCGACGGTGACGCCGTACCGCTGGGTCAATTCCGCGGCGAGTCCGGCCAGTACCTCTTCGCGCCTGGCCGTGATGATCAGATGGTGTCCCCGTGCGGCGAGCTCGGTGGCCAGCGCCGCGCCGATGTTCTGGGAGGCGCCGGTGACGACGGCGCGCGCGTCGGGGCTGGGAGCGGGTACGGGCATGGCGCCCATCGTAGGGACCAATAGAGTGCCCCCATGAGCACCCCCGGGCGACGGCCGGTCGCCGCGTCGACAGGACGATCGAGGATCGCAGCGTGGACGCTTTGGGACTGCGGCGCGACGGGGATGAACGCCCTCGTCGTGACGTTCGTCTTCTCGGTGTACCTGACGGGTCAGGTCGGTGCGGGGTTGCCCGGGCCCACCACGCCGGCAGCTTGGTTGGGTCGCGCGCTGACGTGTTCGGGACTGGTGGTGGCCGTCATGGCTCCGGCGACGGGGATCTGGGTCGACAGCGCCCACCGCCGCCGGCCCATGCTCGCCTTGTTGACCGGGGTGGCGATCGCGCTGACGGCCTCCATGAGCCTGATCCGCGACGACCCCGCCTACCTGTGGCCGGGGCTGGCGCTGCTGGCTTGCACGGCGGCGTCCAGCGATCTGGCGACGGTGCCCTACAACGCGATGCTGCGCCCACTCTCGACGCCGGAGACGTCGGGCCGCATCTCCGGATTGGGTTCCGCTGCAGGCTATTTGGGCACCGTCATCCTGCTGTTGATCGTGTACGTCGGGTTGATGGGCGGGTCGGGCGACACTCACGGCCTGCTCGGGATCCCCGCCGAGGACGGCTGGCCCGTGCGCTCGGCGATGCTGCTCACCGCCGCCTGGTTCACGCTCTTCGCCTTGCCGTTGCTGCTTGGCCGCCACGAGGAGGCGCCGGCGGAGGTGGTGCCACAGGTGGGGCTCGTCGGGGCCTACCGCAAGCTCTGGGTGGAGCTCACCGATCAGTGGCGCCGCGACCACAACATCGTCTACTACCTGGTCGCGAGCGCGATCTTCCGTGACGGATTGACCGGGGTATTCACGTTCGGGGCGGTGCTCGGGGTCGCGGTGTACGGGGTGTCCCCGGCGGACGTGCTGTTGTTCGGGGCGTGTGCGTGCGTGGTGGCCGCCATCGGTGCGGTGCTCGGCGGCCTGCTCGACGATCGCTACGGTTCCAAGCCGGT
Organism: Mycobacterium sp.; assembly: GCA_023264755.1. GTDB lineage: Bacteria > Actinomycetota > Actinomycetes > Mycobacteriales > Mycobacteriaceae > Mycobacterium. The sequence goes on from JAHFVB010000048.1 coordinate 13,257, forward strand.
GATCGTCGGAGCGCTTACCTCCATGGTCGTCGTCGCGCTCGCGATGCTCAGCTTGCATGGGCCGACCGCGTTTTGGGTGTGTGGGCTGTTGCTGTGCCTGTTCATCGGACCTACCCAGTCCTCGGCGCGTACGCAGATGTTGCGCATGACCACCGAGGGCAAGGAAGGCGTTGCGTTCGGGCTCTACACCACCACGGGCCGGGCGGCCTCCCCGCTGGCGCCGTGGTTCTTCGCCTTGTTCATCAGCGTCTTCGGGACCGACCGCGCCGGCTTGGCGGGACTGATCACCGTGCTCGTCATTGGGTTGGCCGCAATGTCGCTGGTGCGGACGTCACACCCGAGGCGCTCAACCCAGCGCGCCGCACACGGTCAGGCCGGCTCCGGTGCGGTTGACGACGACGTCGCCCGCGATGGTGATGGAGCAGGTGAGCTCCCGGCCGAAGTTGATGATGTTGACACTGGCCGATGAGTTGGCCGGAGCGGCCAACTCCACCTGCTTGCTCCACGGCAGCAGGACGTTGAACTCGGTCTGGAGCACGCCGCCGGTGTCGACGTAGGTGATGCTGATGGCCCGGCCGCGGCCGGCCACCTGATAGATCACCGTCTGCGTCTCGCCGGGAGTGCTCGGCACGGTGGTCGTCGGCGACAGCGGTGGGAGCGGTCGCGCGGTGGTGGTCGGGGGGCGCGTGGTGGTCGGGGTCCGCGAGGGCGTGGAGAAGTCCGGCTCGGTCGGGATCAGTGGCGGTGCGACGACCACCTGCTCCTGGGTGCTGTTGATGATCAGGACGGCGATGACCAGTGCGAGCACCGTGAGCACCGAGCCCGTCGCCAACACCCACAGCCAGCGCCGCGAGGGTGGGCCCTCGGGCGGCGAGGGCTCGGGCGGTACGCCGCCAGGGGGGTGGGGTGGGCCGGAGAAACCGGTGTCGTAGCCGTACCCGTGGTCGGCGGTCGAGTACACCGGAAGTTGCTGGGTGGGAGCGGGCCCGCCCTGCGCCGGATACGAACCGCCCCACGGCGGCTGACTGGCGTAGGCGGGATCGGCCGAGCCGGAGTAGCCGTACTGGGTCGATTCGGCAGGACCCGGGTCCTGCCGGCGCGATGAATCCGTCATGCCCACCTCATGACTGCAGGGTACCTGCGTGTCGGAGCCGGGCCAGCCGATGGTTTACCGCAATTGTCTATTGGGTAAATAGGGGCACGATGCTATGCCGTAACGAAGGAGCTTGATATGCGTGGTGGCGGATTGCTAGGGGTTGTGGTGCTCGTCTGGCTGTTGTTGGGCGCGTACGCGGCGTATGACCGCGGCTACTTCAACACGGCGTCGAACAACTGCGGCTCGGCGGCGACCATTGCACTCAATGTCCTTGCCGGCCCGCTGAACTGGGTTGGTGACATCAATCCGAAGACGGACTGCAGCGTGAACATTCCGCCGCCCAACAAGTAGTCACGAAGGAGTTGCCATGATTGCCATCGGA
>JAHFVB010000405.1 GCA_023264755.1 Mycobacterium sp.
TTTTTTCAAGCAGAAGACGGCATACGAGATGGCAGCACCGAGTCCGGTCTCGTCGATGCGCCTGGTGATCTTGTAGCAGGCCGCTTCGCTGATGTTGATCACCTGGGCGCCGAGGTTCGCGGCGTGCACGATCGAACGGGCCAGGCTGCGCAGCGAGCCAGCGGTCTGCGTGGTGTTGGGATCGTTCGGATCGGTGCGTGCGCCGACGGGCTGGAAGTTGTCCGACGTCTGACGCAGCGAAAGGATGCGCGCGGCGGGCGCCACCCCGACGAAGCCGTCGGTGGGTGAAGGCCGGCCCGCGATGATCGACGCGGTCAGCGTGCCGTGGGCGTCGCAGTCGGACAGTCCGTTGCCGGCCTTGTCGACGAAGTCGCCGCCGGGCTCGGCGGGCACCCGGGGCGAGGCGTTGACCCCGGTGTCGATGACGGCGACGGTTATCCCGTCGCCGTTGGCGAATTTCTGGGCGTCGGCCAGCTTGAGGTAGTCGTTGGCCCAGGGCTTGTCCGCGAAGTTCGAATTCGGGAAGACCAGCGGTGCGCCGCACTGCCTGCGCAGTTCGGTGGGCTGATCGGGGCCCGTCTCATCGGGCGGAACTGCGCCAACGTCGATGACCGGGGGTTCGACGGCGACGGCCGGTGGAGCACTCAGCAGCGTCAACGTCAGCACGGCGATCAGCACGCCAATGCGTCGGACCATCCGTCACCCCCTCGACAACCGCTCTGACCAAGGCCTGCTGAATTGACCACAGCAAAGTATCTTACGGTGGAGTCAGGGGGAGCTGCCCCGCTTCTTTTGGGGTGGGCAGAGGGCGACGGCGACGGCCCAGTTCAGGCCATCGCCGTCGGATTCGAGCGGGCTCGACTTACGCGTCCAGATCCTGCTGGACCAGCCCAGCGACGGTGTCGAGCGCCGCCGCGTCGTCAGAGGCAACGGTGACCTGAGCGCCGTTGGCTGCCCCAAGGGTCATGATCATCAGGGCCGAACCGGCGTCCACCGGCTCGCCGCCGTCGACGGACAGCGTGACCGGGACTCCGGCGTTGACGACGGCTTCGGCGATGATCGCGGCGGGGCGGGCGTGCAGCCCGATGGACGAACCGACGATGACGGTCTTGGTGGGCATTGCGGGACTCCTCGTGTTGGTTGGGTTGAGCTCTTGGTCGAACTGGGGAACAGCGGGTCGGATCAGGCGGCGACGAGCTCGGGCTCGGACTCCGACTTGGCCTTCGGCTTGGCGAACTGCTTGGCGGCGACGACCAAGACTGCGGCGACGACGGTGCCCGCGACCAGTGCGACCACGGCCCACAGCAGATTGCCGATGGCGAAGAAGACGAAGATGCCGCCGTGCGGGGCCTTCGACGTGACGTTGAAGGCCATGATCAGGGCCCCGGTCACCGCGCCGCCGGCCATCATCGACGGGATCACCCGGAACGGGTCGGCGGCGGCGAACGGAATGGCGCCCTCGGAGATGAACGATGCACCGAGTAGCCAAGCGCTCCAGCCATTCTCACGTTCGGGCTCGCTGAACAGGCCCGGCCGCAACACGGTGGACGCCAGCGCCATCGCCAGCGGGGGCACCATGCCGGCGGCCATCACGGCGGCCATGATGCGCAGCGACGCGGGATCGGCGACGTTGAGCCCGGCGGTGGCGAATGCGTAAGCCGCCTTGTTGACGGGACCACCGAGGTCGAAGCACATCATCAAACCGAGGATCACTCCCAACAGGATGACGGAACTACCGGTGAGGCCGTTGAGCCAGTGGGTCAGCCCCGAGGTGATGGCGGCCAGTGGCCGGCCCAGCAGCATGAACATCAGCAGGCCCACGACCAGCGAGGCGACCAGCGGGATGATGACCACGGGCATCAGGCCACGCAGCCACCTGGGCACCTCGATCTTGCTGATCCACAGTGCGGTGAAACCGGCGATGAGCCCGCCGACGATGCCGCCGATGAAACCGCCGCCGACGAATACCGCGACCGCACCTGCGGTGAAACCCGGTGCGATGCCGGGCCGGTCGGCGATGGCGAACGATATGTAACCAGCCAGGGCCGGCACCAGGAAGCCGAACGCCAGCCCGCCGAGAGTGAACAGCACCGCGCCGAGGTACTGGCCGAAACCTCCGCTCGGCAGGTTGGTCAGCGAATTGTTCAGGGCGATGAGGTTGCCGAGCGACTGCGTCGCACCGCTGGGCTTGTTGGCGATGTCGTAGCCGGCGAACAGGAAGCCGAGCGCGATGAGCAGACCGCCCGCGGCGACGAACGGGATCATGTAGCTGACGCCGGTGAGCAGGATCTGCCGGGTGCGGGTGCCCCAGCCGACCCCTCCGGCCGGGGCGCCCGAGGACGCGGCCGCTGTGCCGGCGCTGCCCTCGACTCGGGCGGCATTGGGATCGGTTGCGGCGCTGAGCGCTTCGCTGATCATCTTGGCGGGTTCGTTGATGGCCCGCTTGACGCCGGAGGCGATGACGGGCTTGCCCGCGAAACGGCCCCGGTCCTTGACCCCGACGTCGGTGGCGAAGATGACGGCGTCGGCGGCCGCGATCGTCTCGGCCGACAGCGGCGTGCTGCCCGACGAGCCCTGGGTTTCGACGTGCAGGGTGACGCCGGCCTCCTTGGCGGCGGCGGCCAGCGAGTCGGCGGCCATGTAGGTGTGTGCGATGCCGGTCGGGCAGGCGGTGATGGCGACCAGGGTCTTGGCCTTCGCCTCCGAAGTCGTGGCAGCGGGTGCGGGTGCGGGCGCAACTTCGGGGGTGGGGGCCGGGTTGACGACACCCTCGACGAGGGCGACCAGTTCGTCGGCCGAGGTGGCGTCGCGCAGCGATGCGACGAAGTCCTTGCGGACCAACGCCCGGGCGAGGCTGGACAGCAGCTTCATGTGCTCGGCGCCGCCGGAGTCCGGGGCCGCGATGAGGAAGGCAAGGTCGGCCGGGCCGTCGGGGGCCCCGAAGTCGACCTTGGGCGACAGCCGGGCGAAGCCGATGGTCGGCTGGTCGACGTATGGCGAACGGCAGTGGGGAATCGCGATGCCGCCGGGCAATCCGGTGGCGGACTGGGCCTCGCGGGCCATCGCGGCGGCGATCAGACCGTCGCGATCGCTGGCGCGTCCGGCGGCGGCGAGCCGACCGGCGAGTAGGCCGATGACGGCCTCCTTGTCGCCGCCTGCGTCGACGTCTAGGACGACCAGGTCGGTGGTGATGATTGACATCTCGCTACTTCCTCTTGGGTGGTTACGGCAGGGTGGACGTGGGCGTAATCGCGTACACCCGAACTGCTTTGAGCGCCAGCTGGCTGGGCGAGGGGAGTGCCGAACCGGGCAGTGCGGCGGCCGCGCTGCCGTAGGCCACGGCCATCTGCAGCCGTTGCGGCGGCTCGGCGCCGCCCACCTCGGCGCGCAGGTAGCCGGCCAGCGCACTATCTCCCGCGCCGACGGTGCTGCGCGGAGTGATCGGCGGCGGGCTGGCCATCCAGCTGCCGGTCCGGTCGACCAGGACCGCGCCTGCGGCACCGAGGGTGACCAGTACGGCGCCCACCCCGTCGCCGATCAGCTTTCGGGCAGCCGAAGCGACGGGCTCTGGATTTCCTTGAGCAGCTGCGGTTTCCAGCTCGTCACCGGATGCTCCGACGAGGCTGGCGAGTTCCTCGGCGTTGGGTTTGATGAGGTCTGGGGCGGCGCGGCCGAACGCTTCGGCCAACGCGGCGAGCGGGCGGTCGGAGGTGTCCACGGCCACGCGGCAGGGCAGCGCGGCGAGCAGGCCGACGAGCTCGGCGTACCAGTCGTCCGGCAACCCGGGGGGCAGAGAGCCGGAAAGCACCACCCAGGAGGCGGTTTGGGCTGCCTCGACGACCGCCTGGGTGAGGGCTTCGCGAACGGTGCCGTCGAGGTGCGCGCCCGGCTCGTTGAGTTTGGTCGTGGTCCCGTCGGATTCGGTGATCGCGAGGTTGGTGCGGACCGGTCCGGTGGCGGGCACCAGGCGGAAGGGCACCGCGGCGGCGTGCAGCGCGGCGACGATGGGGTCGGAGCCGGGGGCGGGTAGCAACGCGACCGCGTCCACGGCGGCGAGGCCCAGCGCGCGAGCCACGTTGACGCCCTTTCCACCGGGTTCGCTGGTGACCGAGGTGACGCGGTGCACGGCGCCCCGGGTCAGTGGCGTACCGAGTGCGACCGTGCGGTCGATGCTCGGGTTGGGGGTGACGGTGACGATCACGAGATACCTCCGGCGGCGCAGACGACCTCGACGCCATGTTCGGTGAGTGCGCGGCGGTCGGCGTCGCCGAGCTCGGTGTCGGTGATGAGCGTGTCGACGCTCGAGATGGGCGCGAAGCTGACGAAGTCCTCGCGTCCGACCTTGCTGGAATCGCTGGCGACCACGACGTAGTTGGCGGCTCGCACCATGGCGCGCTTGACGGCGGCCTCGTCGCCGTCCGGCGTCGACAACCCGTGTCGCACGCTGATGGCGTTGGTCCCGATGAAGGCGACGTCGACGCGGATGGTGTCGAGCACGCGCAGGGCTTGTTCTCCGACGGCGGCCTGGGTCACACCGCGTACGCGGCCGCCGAGCAGTTGCAGCGACACCGAGTTGATGGCGGCCAGTCTGGCGGCGATGGGAACCGAGTTGGTCACGACCACGAGCTCGCGATCCGTGGGCAGCAACGCCGCGATGCGCGCCGTCGTGGTTCCGGCGTCCAGCAACAACGAACCGCCGTGGCGGGGGACGTAGTCGATGGCGGCCGCGGCGATCGCGTCCTTGAAGTTCGCCCGCGTGGTCTCCCGTTCACCGACGCCGGGTTCGACGAGGTGCAGCGCACGGGCCGGCACCGCGCCGCCGTGTACGCGGCGCACCACCCCGGCCTTGTCCAGGGCGGCGAGGTCCCGGCGCACGGTCTCGGTGGTCACGTCATAGGTCTGCGCGAGCTCGGCGACCGATGCGCGGCCCTTGCCGATCACCATTGCGGCGATGGCTGCTTGGCGCTCTTCGGCGTACATGACGCTCCGTACATGTTGGGAATCTGCGGTTGAAATGTTGATATATGTTGTTTTACTCCCGACTGTGTTGACTTGTCAATGATTTCTTGTAACCTGACTCACATGAGTACGTC
>JAHFVB010000406.1 GCA_023264755.1 Mycobacterium sp.
TCGTCCCGCCCGTCGTCGGGTCGCCCTGACAGCCGTGAACGATCGCGGTGCGATCGCGGCCTTGACGGCGGCGCCGGCGCAGCCCGCCAAGGTGCTGGTGTCCGGCGGCATCGGCACCGGCAAGACCGAGCTGCTCACGGTCGCGCGAGCGGCGTTGCGCGACGCGGGCCGCACCGTGCTCAGCCGGCCGCCCCGCGCCGAGGACGGGCCCGGTCCGGCCGTCGTGATCGACGACGCCCATCTGCTCGACGACGCCGGGCTGCACAGCTTGACCGAGTTGGTCGGTGATCCCGACGCCACGCTGGTCATCGCGTGTCAGCCGCTGGCGCAGCGAGCCGCGTTGAACGAGCTCACCACGGCCCTGTCCCGGGAGAGCCCCGCGGTCGTGCTCGGCCCGCTGCCAGGGCGCGAGTTGATCCGGGCGACGGCCGAAGTGCTCGGGGTGATGCCGCAGGCCGAATTGGGGCGCGCCCTGATGGCCTCGACGGCGGGGCTGCCGTTCCTGCTGTATCCGGCCATTCAGGCGGCGGCCCACTCCGACGGCGGGGCGGCTCCGGAAGCCGCTGCGGTGCAGGCCGCGCGCGTGGCCCTCGTCGAGCGGCTGATCCGGGTCGACGAACCCGTACTTGATGCCCTGCTGTTGTGTTCGCTCAGTCCCGAACTGGGGCCCGACGACGTCGCCGCCGCGCTGCGGCTCGACAGCGCTGCCGCCGCCGCACTCGTCGACCGGGCCCGCGCCAGCGGGCTGCTGGCTCCGTCGCACAACGCGGCCTTCTTGCGGGCGCTACACCGTGGCCTCGCCCAGCTGGTGGGCAACGCCCGGCACCACGACGTGGAGACCTCGCTACTGCGTTCTCAGCTGGAAATGTCCACGTTGTCAACGGATCTGGCGTTGCGGTTGGCCGAACACGGCATGCGGGACGGGGCCCTGGCCAACGAGCTCGCCACCCGTGCCGCCCACGGCCGCAGCGAGCCGGCCCAGGCCGCGCGGTTGTACCGGGCCGCCGCGGAGGCCGGCGCGACGGCGCTGACGGCCCAGTTGGCCGATGCCATCGCCATGACCGGTGACTGCGCGACGGCCGGGCAGCTGGCCGACGAACTGCTCGGCTCGCAGGACCCGGCCGAGCGGGCCACCGCGGTGCGGATCGCGGCCAGCATCGCCATGCACGACGGGCGCGCCGCGCAAGCGGCGGACCTGTTCCGCTGGCTGGGCCCCTATCCCGACGCTCACGTGGCCGCGGCCAGCGTGACCGTGTCGATGGCGACGGGTGATCCGGTGGCGGCCAGGGCCGCCCTCGAGCTCGATGCCGTGGGGCCGCCCACGTCGACTGCACGCGCCGCGCGCAGCCTGGCCGAAGGGCTGCTGGGCACGCTCGACGAGCCGTACTCCGTCGCGATGGCCCGACTGTCGCAATCGATCACCACCGATCAGCGCGCGCCTGGCGTGGCTCCCGACTCGGCGGCCGCGCTCGTCACCCTGGTGGCGCTGCACGGTGGCGATCCGGTGCGGGCGCGCAGCGTCATCGGGCGGGCCGTGCGGGCGGACGGCGCGGCCGACGAGGGTTTCGTCGCGCATCGGCATCGCTTGCTGCGGGGTTGGGTGCGCATGCAGGACGGCCAGCTTCCGGGGGCCGCTTCGGACGTCGCGACCACCCACGGGGTCGACCTCCACCGGCGCGACGCGTTGTGGGCCGCTGCGCTGCAGACGGCCATCGCGCGGCGCAGCGGCGACAGCGGAGCGGTGCAGAAGCATTGGTATACGGCCATGGAGGTGCTCTCCGAGCATTCCGTCAACCTCTTCTCGCTGTTTCCGCTGGCCGAGTTGTGGGTGGCGGCGGCGCGGGTGCACCAGCTGGACCGGCTGCGACATCCACTGGCCGACGCGTTCGGGTTGCTGGAGTCGCTGGGCAATCCGTTGTTGTGGTCGGTGCCGCTGCATTGGGCGGGCGTGCACGCGGGCATCCTGGCCAACGATCCGGGGGCGGTGGCCCCCCACGGTCAAGCGCTGACCGCCGCGGCGGCCCGCAGCCCCTTCGCCAAGGCGCTCGCCGGGGCCGGACGCACCTGGCTTCGAGTGCTGGCCAACCACGTCGACGTGGACGAGGTCACCGCGGCGGCTCGGGCGCTGGCGCAGTACGGGCTGACCTGGGATGCCACCCGATTGGCCAGCCAGGCGGCGCTGCAGACGCCGGACGGACGCGTTTCGGGGGCCATGTTGCAGGTGGCCCGCGATCTGAAGCTGAACGCCGCCGGCGACGACGAACCCGTCGAGGTGGCGGACTCGACGTCGTCGGTCGCGCATGCCGGGGCGGTGCAGCCGCCGTTCTCGCGGCTGTCGGAACGCGAGCGCGAGGTCGCCGAGCTGCTGCTCCAGGGCATGCAGTACCGCGACATCGGTAGCCAGTTGTTGATCTCGGCCAAGACCGTCGAACATCACGTGGCCCGGATCCGCCGCAGGCTCGGCGCGGAGTCGCGCTCGGAGATGCTGTCGATGCTGCGCGCCCTGTTGGGCTGACGGTCGACGTGACAACCGCCACAGCCGCCTCCAACCCCTGGTGACCGCGCTGCGGGTGGCGTGACCGCGCCAACCTGCATCACCTCGACGTCCGCTGTGAACGATGGGACGGCTCCAGTTGCGCCGCCGCGGGGGGTGGCGGACCACGGGTAACGAGTTAGGTCAGCCTTTGTAGCGGTCTTGAAGTCGCGGATGTAACTATGAGCAGGCAAATAGCGTAAGTTACCGACCAGTAACCCCTCTAAGTTACTCTTCGGTAACTGGACTTTGGGAGGCCATCGGTGGACGAGCACGCCTTGGTGTTGATCACGATGATCATCGGCGTCATCGGTTTGATCATCGTCTTGGCCCTCGCGGCCAAGCGAGTGCTGTTCCTGGTGAAGCTCATCTCCTCGGGTCAGAAGACCATCGACGAAGACGCTCGCAAGGACAACCTGAAGACCCGCATCCTGACGCAGGTCGAAGAGGTCTTCGCGCAAACCAGGCTGCTGCGCTGGAACGTTGCCGGCATCGCCCACTTCTTCACCATGTGGGGCTTCTTCGTGCTGGCGACCGTGTACCTCGAGGCCTTCGGCGTGCTGTTCTACCCGAGGTTCGCCATCCCGTTCGTGGGGCACTGGGCCGTACTCGGCTTCCTGCAGGACTTCTTCGCGCTGGCCGTGCTCGCCGGCATCACCACGTTCGCGATCATCCGCGTCATCCGCGAGCCCAAGAAGATCGGCCGTGATTCGCGCTTCTACGGCTCGCACACCGGCGGCGCCTGGCTGATCCTGTTCATGATCTTCAACGTCGTCTGGACGTATGCCCTCTTCCGCGGCGCCGCGGTGGCCACGGAGAACCTGCCCTACGGCTGGGGCGCCTTCTTCTCGCACGGCGTGGGCGCTTTGCTGAGCCCGCTCGGACCGACCGCCAACCTGATCATCGAACGCGTCGCGCTGCTGCTGCATCTTGGCGTCGCGCTCGTCTTCCTGCTGATCGTGCTGCACTCCAAGCACCTTCACATCGGGCTGGCCCCGGTGAACGTCACCTTCAAGCGGCTGCCCAACGCCCTCGGCCCGCTGCTGCCCATGGAGTACGACGGCAAGTACATCGACTTCGAGGATCCCGACGAGGACGCGGTGTTCGGGCGCGGCAAGATCGAGGACTTCACCTGGAAGGGCTACCTCGACTTCACCACCTGTACCGAGTGTGGCCGCTGCCAGTCGCAGTGCCCGGCGTGGAACACCGGAAAGCCGTTGTCGCCCAAGCTCGTCATCATGAACCTGCGCGATCATCTGTTCGCGAAGGCGCCCTACATCCTGGGCGACAAGGACATGCCCGCCGACGCGGACTCGATCAAGGACCTGGTCTCCGCTGACGGCGGGTTCATCGAGACCAAGCACGACGACGAACACCACGTCCCCGAATCCGGCTTCGAACGCATCCTCGGCTCCGGGCCCGACCAGGCCCTGCGCCCGCTCGTCGGCACGCTCGAAGAGGGCGGCGTCATCGACCCCGACGTGCTGTGGTCCTGCACCACCTGCGGCGCCTGCGTCGAGCAGTGCCCGGTGGACATCGAGCACATCGACCACATCGTCGACATGCGGCGCTACCAGGTCATGGTGGCCTCGGAGTTCCCCGGCGAGCTCGGTGTGCTGTTCAAGAACCTCGAGAACAAGGGCAACCCCTGGGGGCAGAACGCCAAGGAGCGCACCACCTGGATCGACGAGGTCGACTTCGACGTCCCGGTCTACGGCGAGGACGTGCAGTCCTTCGACGGGTTCGAGTACCTGTTCTGGGTCGGCTGCGCCGGTGCCTTCGAGGACCGCGCGAAGAAGACCACCAAGGCCGTCGCAGAACTGCTGGCCACCGCGGGAGTGAAGTTCCTGGTGCTCGGCACCGGTGAGACCTGTACCGGCGATTCGGCCCGACGTGCGGGCAACGAGTTCCTGTTCCAGCAACTCGCCCAGCAGAACAAGGAAACCATCGACGAGCTCTTCGAGGGCGTCGAGACCGTCGATCGCAAGATCGTCGTCACCTGCCCGCACTGCTTCAACACCCTCGGCCGCGAGTATTCGCAGCTGGGCACCAACTACACGGTGCTGCACCACACGCAGCTGCTGAACCGGCTGGTGCGGGACAAGAAGCTGGTTGCGGTCAGCCCGATCGGCCAGGACGTCACCTACCACGACCCGTGCTACCTGGGCCGGCACAACAAGGAGTACGCGGCGCCGCGCGAGTTGATCGATGCGTCGGGGGCCACGCTCACCGAGATGCCGCGCCACGCCGACCGCGGATTGTGCTGTGGCGCCGGTGGTGCCCGCATGTGGATGGAAGAGCACATCGGCAAGCGCGTCAACCACGAACGCGTCGAGGAAGCCCTCGAGACCGGGGCCTCCAAGATTGCGGTGGCCTGCCCGTTCTGCCGCGTCATGATGACCGACGGCGTCGACGACCGCGCCGAGGCCATGGGCAAGGACAAGGCCGAGGTGCTCGACGTCGCCCAGCTGCTGCTGGGCTCGCTCGACAAGTCGGCCGTGACGTTGCCCGCCAAGGGCACGGCCGCGGAAGCCGCCGCACTGCGGGCCGAGAC
>JAHFVB010000407.1:0-1927 GCA_023264755.1 Mycobacterium sp.
GTGAGGCCCAGCGCGGCGAGGTCGTCGAGCTGACGCTGGGCGACGTCGGAGGAGGCGCGGTCGTCGAGATCCTCCACCCGCAACAGGAAGCGCCGCCCCGTCGAGCGGGCGAACAGCCACGCCAGCAGCGCGGTGCGGAGGTTGCCGAGGTGCAGGTCGGCCGACGGGCTGGGCGCGAATCGACCCGCGGCTGCCAGCTCCATGGCGGCATTGTATGCGCCGCAATGGATTGCGAAGCCGGTGCGGTAGGGCCGCTAGGCCACCTCGTCGAGACGCGCGCGTGCCCGTGCGACGCAGTCCGCCCACCGTCGGCCGGGGACGTGCACGGCGGTCTCGCCGGGAAAGGCGCTGGAGATCACCAAGTCCGGGCGTAGCGCCGCCAGCACGCGCAGGCTGTCGACGAGCGCAGGGGCGACGCTGACGGGTGGGCGGAAGCCGGCCACCCACGTCCCGTCGTCGCCCAACATGATCGTGTCGCCGGTGAACAGGTAACTCTGGCCGTTCACGCCGGGCACCAGGTAGCACGTGCTGCCGGGGGTGTGACCCGGAGTCGGGATGACCTCGATGCCGTTGGCGTCGACGTGCCTGCTGGCGAGCGGAACGTCGACGTGTGCGTGCTGGCCGATCTCGACCAGTTCGCGTACCGGGGCGTGCAGCCGCGCCCCGAAGCGCTCGGCGATGCGCGCCAGCATGGGGCCCGCTTCGTCGCGATGCGAAAGGTATTGGTGGGCAACGCCACCCAGCTCTTCAAGCTCGTCGAAGTCGGCGTCGTCGGTGGTGCCGTAGAACAGCACGTTGCCGTCGGGTCCACCGGTCCACAGGTAGGCGTGGGTGGTGAGTCCGGGGTATGGGGTCGCCACGCGGCTCTCCCAGAGGTCGGCACGGATGGGGCGCATCGGATTCCTCCTCGGTTGGCGTGAACCCATGCTCGAACATCAACCCAACTTGAGGTCAAGCCATTTTCTCGCTCGCCGAGCTCCCGGTCCCCCTGATCAGCCGGCCCGCGACCGTGGCTGCGGTCTGGGGCCTGGGGATCAGTTGGCCGAGCTCGCGACGTCCTGGCGTTGCAGCGTCACCCTGGCCGTGCCGGCCCGGGCCTGCGCTCCGACGCCGCGACCCTGAACGGTGACGGCCAACCGGGTGCGGTCCCCCCGGAAGAGGTCGCGTGAGAACTCGCAGGGCCGCCCGTGCTGGTCGTAGGCGATGCGCGTGATCAGCAGCAGGGCCGACTGGGGCGCAACGGAGAGCACTGAGGCTTCCTCCGGGGTGGCGTTGACGGCCTCGATGCGTTCGTCTGCCCGGGAGGGCACCAGTCCGTACTGGTCTTCCAGGAGCTCGTAGAGCGACCCGCCCAGCTGCTGCTCGAGCAACCCGGGGAAGGCCTCGGCGGGAAATTGGGCGAGCTCCAACGAGATTGGCGACCCGTCGGCCAGGCGTACGCGCTGAATCTCGACGACGAACTCGTCGGCACCCAGCTCGAGGGCCTGCTGAGTGAGGCCGTCCGGGGCGGTGATCTTCGTCGACAGCACGCGGGTGCCCACGCGGTAACCCTGGTTGGCCAGGAAGGCGGGCACTCCGACGACGTCGGACAGGCTGCGCTGAACCTGGGCGTGGCTGATGAAGATGCCGCCCGAACGCCCGATGACTCGATGCACCAGGCCGGCCTCCTCCAAGGCGGCGAGCAGCTGGCGCAGACTGGTGCGGCTGGTGGAGTAGCGCTCGGCGAGGTCGCGTTCGCTGCCGAGCTTCGCACCGGGAACGCCCGCGTTGATGTCGGCGACGATCCGGCGCCGAAGTTCCTCGCTCGGCCGCGGCACGGGCCGCCCCCCTTCTTCGATGTCGTTGGAGATGTCGCTGGAGATGTCGCTGGACCAATTGGGCCGGTGCGGCCGTTACTGTTCGGCGATCGCGGCTTGGGACTCGGGCA
>JAHFVB010000407.1:1937-5087 GCA_023264755.1 Mycobacterium sp.
CGACCAGGGCCTGCCCGGTGATGTAGGCGGCCTCGTCGGTGGCGAAGAACAGCGCGGCATTGCCGATGTCGGCGACGCTGCCGAGCCGTCCGGCGGGCACTGCGGCGGCCATCTGATCCATGTACTCCTGGCCCATGTCGATGAGCCCCTCGGTGACGATATTGCCGGGCAGCACCGCGTTGATGGTGATGTTCTTGGGAGCCAACTCCATTGCGGCAGTGCGGATGAACCCGAGCTGCGCCGCCTTGCTGGCTCCGTAGTGCGACCATCCGGGGTAGCCGGTGATCGGGCCGGTGATCGACGAGGTGACCACGACGCGGCCGTGGCCGGTGGCGGCCAGAGCCGACAGGGCCGCCTGCACGATGTACACGGTGCCCTTGAAGTTGACGCCGAGCACGTGCTCGACGTCCTCGGGCGTGAGGTCCTCCAACCGGGCCGACGGGAAGATGCCTGCGTTAGCGCACACGATGTCCAACGCACCGTGTCTGTCGATGGCCGTGGCCACCACCCGGCGACAGTCCTCCGGGCTGGTGACGTCGGCGGCGACTCCGCTGACCGTGCCGGGCTTGCCCGCAAGGGCGGCCACGGCGGAGTCGAGATCACTCTCGGTGCGACCGGTGATGACCACGTTGACGCCGGCATTCGCGAACGTCTCGGCGATGCCCCGGCCGATGCCCTTGCTGCCGCCGGTGACGATGGCCGTGCGGCCCTGCAGTGAGTTGAACACCTGGTTGTCGCCTTTCAGTGGGTGGGTCAGGCCAGCCGGCGGCCGTCGAACGTCAGATAGCGTTCGGCGAGTTCGCAGCTGCCCTTGGCGTAGGTGATCGACATCGCCTGCGCCTCCTTGGAGTGGCTGTGGGAACCCATCCAGGCCAGCAGGAGCAGTCGGCGCAGCAGGACGAACGAGGGCAGCATGGCCTCGTCGCTGGCGAGCAACGGCCGGCGCGAGCGGTAGCCCGCGGCCCACGCGTGCTGCCATTCGGGTACGGCCGGGTCGTCTTCGAAGAACGACACGGCGGTACCGAAATCGTAGAAATACCAACCGAATCCGCAGTCGTCGAAGTCGATGACGGTGATCTTCGCGGGGTCGGCGTCGGTCCCGGTGCCGTCGACCAGCAGGTTGGCGAGCCGCAGATCGGCGTGCACCAGCCCGAAGACGTTGGCTCCGGTGCCGTACTCGGACAGTCGCCGGTGCAGCAACTGCTCGGCCCGGCCCAACAGGTCGGCCTCCACGTCACCGATGCCGGTGGCATCCCGCCAGCGCCCCCAGCGCGGTCGGTCGCCCAGGCTGTGTTGCCAATCCCAGGAGAAGCGCCCAAAACCTGGCGGGCGAGCCCACGCCTTCGAGTGGTCGTGCAGGGCGGCCGTGAGCCGGCCCAGGGTGTGGAAGTCCTCGACGGTTAGGGCCTTCTCGTCGGGTTCGGTGCCCGGTACGAGTTCGAAATGGACGACGTGGCGGGCGGTTCCGTTCTGGTCGACGGTCACCACGCGGCGCCCGTCGCGGGCCGGAATCACACTCGGCACGGTGACGTCGGAGTCGTTGCGCAGCGCGTCGAGCCAGTCGAGTTCGGAGTCGATCTCGTGTGGCTGGTGGTAGTCCTTGCGGTGCACGCGCAGGATCGACTGCGTGCCGCCTACCGGATCGTCGACCAGGTAGGTGGCGTTCTCGGAGAGATTGAGCAGCCGCAGCGTCGAATCGGCCGACAGGTCGTACTCCCCGAGCGCGCGCGCTGCGACGTCGACGTCGTCGGCCACGAATGCTTCGTCGTCATGCTGCTCTTCGCGCAGGAGCTCGTCGTTCATCACCGGGACAGCTTGCCCACGGCGTCGTTCATCCGCACGTCGACCTGGCTGCGGTGCGGGCCTTGCCGACCGCGACGGTCAAGCGATCGAGCACGTCGTCGCACAGTTCGCGGGTCAGCAGCACGCCCGGCTTGAACTGCAGCACCCGCGGATCCAGCGTCGAGAAGATTGCCCATACCCCATTCTCATACAGTTCGCGCATCACGAACTTGGCGCCCTCGGGATGGTCGAACTCCAGGCCGATGACCACGCCGTTCTGCCGGATGCCGACGAACCAGTCCGGGTAGTCGGCCTGGATGTGGGCCAGGCCCGCAGCGAAGACGTCGGCGACGGCGAGCACGTTCGTCTTGACCTCGGGGCGGCGGGTGATCTCCAGTGTCTTGATGGCCGCGACGCAGCCGAGCTCGGCCCCTCCGAAGCTCGAGATGTGTGCGAACCCGTCTTCGTCGAGCCACTGCGCCGCCCGGTCGCTGAGCATCGCGGCGGTGATCGGGTACATCCCACCGGACAGGCCCTTGCCCGCCACCATGATGTTGGGGTCGATGCCGAGTTTG
Organism: Mycobacterium sp.; assembly: GCA_023264755.1. Classification (GTDB taxonomy): domain Bacteria; phylum Actinomycetota; class Actinomycetes; order Mycobacteriales; family Mycobacteriaceae; genus Mycobacterium. Next base: position 4,295 of record JAHFVB010000407.1, read on the forward strand.
GAGATGCCCCACAGTTCGCCGGTGCGCATCAGGCCGGTCTGCACCTCGTCGGCGATGTAGAGCGCGCCGTAGCGGATGGTGAGCTCCTTGACCGCTTCGAGGTAACCCGGTGGGGGAAGCGGGAATCCGTAGGTGGCGGGAATGGTCTCCATGATGACGGCGGCGACGTCCCCGCTCGAGAGCGCGTGGTCCATCGCATCGACGTCGCCGAACGGGACCTGCACGAACTCGTCCGGGCGGTCGGACAGGAACAGCTTGGAGAACCGGTCGTCGCCGGTCGCGACGGCCAGCCCGGTGTGCCCGTGGTAGGCCTTGATGATCGAGACGATCTTGCGGCGCTTGGTGGCGTGCCGGGCGCTCTTGAGCGCGATGTCGATGGCCTCGCCGCCGCCGGATCCGAAGGCCACCTTGCTGATCGATGCGGGGGCCGAATCGACCAGCCGTTGGGCGAGCGCGGTGCGGGCGACCGACGGGAAGTGGTGATTGCCGATGTCGAAGTACTGCATGCCGTCGATGACGGCCTGCATCACCTCCGGGTTGCGGTGGCCCAGGTTGTAGGTGCCGCCGTTGAGGTGCATGTCGATCAGTCGGCGACCGTCCATGTCCCAGAGGAAGTAGCCCTCCCTGCGGTCGATGACGAGGTCGACGCCGGCGTCGGTCCAGAACTGCGTCTTGTCCGGATTCCAGTACTTCTTTGCCTGCCCCAGCACCTGTGCCTTGGACGCGAACGAGAATGTGCCGTAGTCGTGCAGGGGAATCCGGGACTCCTGCCTGGGTCGGGGGCTCGACATAG
>JAHFVB010000408.1 GCA_023264755.1 Mycobacterium sp.
GCGCTGGATGCGCTGGGTCGCCGGATCGGCCGGGCGTTGCGGAGCGCGAAACTGCCGGGTCGGCGGCTCCGGTTGGCCGTGGTGTGGAAGGCGGGTGGTCGGAGGCTCGGGGCGGACCGGCTCGCCACGATCGTCCGGCCGGCGCGGACCCTGCGGCGGAATGGTCACCTGGCTGATTCTGCCTCAGCGCAGTGACGGGGACCACGAACTGGTCGCAACGCGTGCCGGCGCTCAGCCGACAGAGGTGCTGGAGGACTAGCTGGTCTTGACCACGAGTTTGCCGACGTTCTTTCCGTCGAACAGCATGTTGATCGCCGTCGGCAGCCGCTCGAAGCCCTCCACGACCGTCTCCAACGGCACGAACCTGCCTCGGCGATAGTCCGGCGAGCTCCCCGATCGCCTGTGGAGCCCGGTCGAAGTGGTCGAGTACGACGACACCCTGCAGCGTGACGCGCGGACCGAGACCGCACGGTACTCGCGGCGCGGCTCTGCGTTGCCGTTACGCCTTCGAGTTCAGTAGTTCGTCGATCTTGGTCAGCCGCTGGTCGACGAGCTTCTGATTGTCGATGGACCGGTCCGAAGAACACGTCACTATCTGCGCGACCACGTTCGCCTTGGCGATCACCGCGAAGTCGCAAAGCCATTGGTCATCAATGATTCTCGTCGTCCAGTGCGCGACAGTCGGAACGGCCGGAAGCAGGGGGCCCGTCGTCACGGCCAGCTTCTTGCCGTCGGCGCCCCACGCGGTGACCGTGCGCTGGCAGGCCGTCACTTGCTTTCGCACCGAGTCCAGGAAGGCCTCCGCGTCGAAGTTCCGCGGATAGGTGGCCGACACCTCGAGCAGCTGATGCTGATCATGCACCGCGTCCTGCTGGGTGCGGGCCTCGCGGCCGGTGTAGTCGGGCGGGAACAGCGGATGGGTCCCGTAGGCCGTCGCCCCCAAGCAGCCGGCCGGATCGGCCCCGACGAACAGCGCTGCGTGCATGTCGGATTCGATCAGGGGAAAACCCGGTGTCACCGAAAGCGCCGCCGAAGGGGTTAGCAAGTCGGGCAGCTGCGCGGGCAGGATGGCCCCCGCCGAGCCCGCGCCCGTGGGCGCTGCGTTCGGAACCCCGGCGACAGTGGTACGGCAGCCGGTGAGTGCGACCAGGCCGACGGTAGCGGCCAGCAGGTATCCCCGAGTGCGGCGGCTTCCCTTGGGCACCGGCGGCCCCCCTCGTCTGTCGCTCCCATCATCGAACAACCAGGCGCCTCGCGTCGAGCAGGCAGCCGGAGGTGGTCGGACGTACCCGGGCGTAGTTGGAATTGCGGCCGGCGCAGCGCTGGTCCCCGCCGAACGGGCTGCTCGGGTTAGGCTGGTCGCGGTCGGACTATTCGTTTGGAGAGCTCAATGGTTAGCGTGAAGCGCGGAATGCTCGTCTTCGCATGTGCGGCGGCGTTCGCTGCCTCGCCGTTGGTCGTCGCCGCGCCGGCGACCGCCAAGGACTGCCCGTGGGGCACCGTGCCCACGAAGTTCGACGGAGTGTGCGTCCAGGGCCAGTCCGGCGGATTCGGTGCGCCCGGTACGGTCCTCGTCCCCGACGCCTCCCCGGTCGGACCCTCTATCAGCCCCAACCCCGCGGGCGTCGGATCGGTGAACGGCATTCCGTGCACGCCCGAGCACTACGGGACGTGCTACGGAATGATCCAAAACGGCGGCTGATCCCGTTCAGGCGCGAAACTTCGCGCGCGCTGCTTCGGTGACCGGGGTGAAGAGATTCACCAGGTTGCCGTCGGGATCGCGGAACAGCATCGAGCGGTTGCCCCACGGCATGGTCGTGGGTGGCTGAACCCACTGGTCGACCATCGGCTCGATTCGTTCGTACTCGCCGTCGACGTCCTCTACCTTGAACTCGATGATCACGGTGTGGTTGTCGGCCGGGCGTGCGCAGTCTTCGCCGAATAGCTGCGTCGTCCTGGTATGGCCGATCGCCAGCGTGCACGACGGCAACACGAGTTCGGCGAAGTCGGGGGTATGGCGCATCGCGCCGACGCCCGTGACCTGCTCGTAGAACTGCACGACGGGTTCTAGGTCATCGGTGATCATGCGGATGGAGACGAGGTCCATGGCTTCCTCTCAAGTGTGTCAGCGAGTCATAACGCTACGAAACAGTAGCGTAGCGTTGTGACAGAATGACTCCGTGCCCAGTGGTGGAACCGACGACTCAGCCCGCACCGGTTCCGACGACTCGGGCCGGGACGCCCGCGTGCGGCGTTCGCGAGCCCGAGTACTGACCACGGCCTTCGACCTGCTCGGCGAGAGCGGAGTGAGTGGATTCACCATCGACGAAGTGGCGAGCCGCTCGGGGGTCGCAAAGACCACCATCTACCGACAGTGGGCCTCCCGGGAGGCCTTGGTGCTCGAAGCCGCCGCGCGGATCAGCGCAGCGGTGGAGGTTCCCGATACCGGCTCCGTACTCGGTGACGCCAAGGTGTTGCTGAACAACCTCGGCCACCTACTCGGCACCGCCCGGTGGGCCTCGGTGGTGCCGTCGATCGTCGACGTCGCCGAACGCGATCCAGCATTCGCCACCATCCACGGCACGATCCAGCGCGGACACGCCGCCCCCCTGCGCGAGGTACTCGTACGCGCCGCAGCGCGAGGCGAGCTGTCCCCAACGGCAGACCCCGCCTACCTCGTCTCTGCCCTGATCGGCCCGCTGTATTACCGCCGTTGGTTCAGCCGCGAACCAATCGACGAGCGATTCGTCGCCCAACTGGTAACCGACGTGCTCGGCGAACGGGTCATCACCGCTGCGCCCTGAGTCGTAAACCCATGCAGTTCAGTGGCTTTCACTGCTCCACTAGCCGACGCAACCGCTGCCGCCACATGGCGAGCCTGCTGGGATCGGTGAGTGCGTAACGCGCCACCAGCTCGCCAGCCGGGGCAGGCGGCATGGGTGCCACCGGAAGATGCCCAGCATTGGGCACGAGCGAACGACCCGCACTGACGACGTCCCCCGACAGCCACGGCCTGGTACCCAACCCACAGGCGAAGGGCAGTTCCGGAAGCGCACCGGCCAGGGCCAGCCCGGCGGCCAGACCCACGCTGGTCTCCAGTGCACCCGACACCACGCACGGCAGCCCGATTCGTTCGCCGACTCTCAGCGCGCGGCGGACCCCGCCCAGGGGCCCGGTCTTGAGCACGGCGACGTCTGCCGCATCGACCCACCGCACTCCGCCCGGCGCTCCCCCCGCCTCGCCGGTCGAATACGCGGCCACGTCGACGGCGATCCGCTCGTCGACCTCGAGGCGGACGGCGGCCAGCTCGGCCGCGGCGCGGCACGGGTCCTGCACGTACTCGAGGTCACCGGCCGCGCCCCCCAACGCACGGATCGCGCGCACCGCCTCGTCGACGTCCCACCCGCCGCCGGCGAGGCAGCGGATGGCGCCCCCCGGTCCCAGCGCAGCGCGCACCGCCTCCACTCGAGCCACGTCCGCGGCCAAGGAGCCCGACTGCTCGGCGACGACGACATCGGCGGTGGCACATCCCGAGTCCGCCACCAGCTGGTGCGCCGCCTCCGGGTCGATAGCTGGTACGGACACACTGACGGGCACGCGACCACGGATCGTGTCTGGCCACCCCACCGTGCCCGGCTCGGTGGCGGCCGTCAGCCACGCGGCGGCGTCACCGTCACCCGACGGACTGAATTCGCCCCAGCCCTGCGGACCTTCGAGCAGCATGCCCTCGCGAATGAAGGGGCCGCCGTTCCGAGTCACCGCCGGTATGGCGAAGGCCAGCGCGCGGTCGAAGTCGATCAGTGTCCTCATTTGAGTCAAAAGCTATCGGACGCATTCCGCCCGCTGCGCGGGCCCGCCGGTTCGACGAATTCGTGCCGGAGGTCGCCCCACGGCTGCGCTAGCGTCGAACCCATGCCAGCCGAGCAAGACCACTACCCCGGCACCTTCGAACCGAACCCGACGAGTGAAGTGCCGCCAGTTGATTCATCACCTCGGACCCCTCGTTGGGGACTCGGGGCCTTCCTTCTGGTCGAGCTCGTCTTCGTGGCGGTCTCGCTGTCGTTCCTCCCGCTGTTCGTCCACGGCAAGCCGAAGTCGGCCGCGACGCTGGCCCTGACGGTCGTCGTCCCGACACTCGCTGCGGCCGGATTGGCAATTGCCATCACGCGGCTACGCGGCAACGGGCCTCGCGTGGACCTGAAGCTGCAATGGTCGGTTCGGGGACTCGGGCTTGGGCTGTTGTTCGGGTTCGGAGGGCTCTTCCTGACGTTGCCGGCCTCGATGATCTACCTGAAGATCGTCGGCCCGAACGCGAATTCCGCGGCGGGTGCGTTGTTCGGCGAGGTGCGGGCCTCGTGGGCCTGGGCCATCGTCGTCTTTCTCATCGTGGCCGTCGTCGCACCGTGCTGCGAAGAGATCGTCTATCGCGGATTGCTCTGGGGTGCCCTGGAACGCCGCTGGGGACGATGGGTGGCCTTGACCGTCAGCACCGTGGTGTTCGCGCTGGCCCATCTCGAGCTCATGCGGATCCCACTGCTGCTGGTGGTGGCCATCCCCATCGCACTGGCCCGGCTGTACTCCGGCAGTCTCCTGGCGAGCATCGTCGCGCACCAGGTGACCAACCTCCTACCGGGGCTCATCATCATGTTCGGACTGGTGGGAGCCCTCCCAGCGCACTGAGCGGCCGGCGACTTCCGCGCCGCCGCGTCAGGAGATGATGCGGGACAGATACGGCGCCATGTCCTTGGTCCGGACCGGGGACACCTTGACCACCGGATCGGTGGCTTCCAACATCTGCCCGTTGCCAAGGAACAGCGCCACGCTCTTGGTGCCATCGGGACCGTAGAAGATCAGGTCACCCGGCAGCGCCTGGTCGGGCGTGATCTTCCAGCCGACCTTGTACTGCTCGCCCGACGAACGCGGCAACTTGAGCCCGACGCCCGCGAAGGCGTACACGATCAATCCGGATGCGTCGAAGCCGACCACGTTGGCGCTGGAGTCCGGCGCGGTCACTGGAAGCGTGGTCTGCAGCCCGAGTC
>JAHFVB010000049.1:0-9286 GCA_023264755.1 Mycobacterium sp.
CCAGGATCAGCCCGCCGACCAGCGGCGAGAACCTCGCGACCAACGGGGCGTGGATCGGCGGCTGGATGTCGATGATCGACGAAGCCGAGACGATGTCGCTCACCGGCGCCAGCGGCGGGGCGGCCATCAAGGGCCTGTCCGAGCACCAACTCCGCACCGTGATGTACGTCGTCGGCTATCCGAACCTGCTCGTCAGCCTGCACCCCGACTACGTCATGACCCACCTCATGACGCCGCTGGGCGTCGACCGCACCCACGTCGAATGCGCTTGGGCGTTCCCCAGCGAGGTGGCGTCGCAGCCCGACTTCGACCCTTCGTACGCCGTGGACTTCTGGGATCTCACCAACCGCCAGGATTGGGCGGCCTGCGAGTCCGTCCAGCGCGGGTTGAGCTCACCGCACGCCCGGCCGGGGCCGTTGGCCCCCGACGAGGACGGCGTCTACCAGTTCATCACCCGTGTTGCCCGTTCATACCAGGGCCGAAGCCATGCTGATCCTGCTGACGCGACGGCGTGACCGTCACGGTCTGGGTAGCCGTAGACGTAGCCGTGGACGTGGACGTGTCGGTCTCGACGCTGGTGGACACTGACGTGGACGTGGACGTGTCCGTCTCGGTTTGAGTCTCGGTCTGACCGGGCTCCTGGGTCTGCGTTTCGGTGACGGTGCCCGGAGCCTCGCCGCCACCGCCGCCGCCACCCCCGTGATGTTGCTTGGTGGTCGTTGTCGGGGTGGTGGTCGTCGTGGTCGTGGTCGTGGACGTCGTCGGCGTTGGCTGACTCGGTGAGCTGCAGGCCATCGACAGCGCACCCATCAACACGGCCGTAGCCACTCCGACGATTCCCGAATAGCGGCGAGAGCTCTGTTTCACGAGGGTCATTCCTACGCGGCCACGCTGTGAAACCAGCTGTCTAGGCGATACCGGAATGCGTAGGGGTGGCTGTCAACTCCGGGGCGGGATGCCGTTGGCGCCCTCGGTGGAGTGGGCATAGGTGCCGACGGCGAACGCCACCGCGGGAGCGGTGATCGACAGCGCATGCCGATCGACGTTGTCCAGGTCGTCGCGTCGGGTGGCGAAGTTCGGGTCGAACGGCAATCCGGCCTTACCGCCCCAAAGCCGGGCCTGCACTTCGGTTTTGCGTTGGTTGGTCCCAGCGGTCACCCCGCCGATGGGGATTCCGGCCAACAGGAAGGCGCTGTAGTCGCTGGCCCGGCCCAGGGGCATGTCGGCGGGCCGCACACCGGCGAGGTTCAGATAGCCCGCCAGGGTGCGCTCGATACCGGCGGATCCGGGGGGCACGCTCGCGGCCGGGAGGTTGGGGTTGGGCGGGCCGGACTGATCCCCGTCGTAGGTGAAGTACCCGGCGTTCTGCGAGCCGATGGCGTCGACGTTCAGGTACAGCGCAATGTCCTTCACACCGTTGGGGCCCAGCCCCTGAACGTATTTCGTCGAGCCCGCCAAGCCCGCCTCCTCGGCTCCCCAGAACGCGAACCGCACCGCGTTCGTCACCGGCGGGGAACCGCCGAGCTGCAGCGCGGTCTCGAGCACCGCGGCCACGCCGGTCCCGTCGGCATTGATTCCGGGGCTGCCCTGCGCCGAGTCGAGGTGCGCCCCCGCCATGACTACCCGGTGTTGGTCACCAGTCTTCGTTTGCGCCACGACGTTTCGCGACTTCACCAAGACGGACTTCGCGTCGAGGACCAGTTTGACCGGCGCCGTGGTGCGGCGCAGCTGAGCGTCGGCGTCCGCTCCGATCATCGCCACCGGAACCTTCAGCTGTTGGTAGTAGCCGGGCGTGAAGAGCCCGGCCGGAGCTCCGTCGGCCCCCGGCTCGCTCACGACCAGCAGCCCGACGGCGCCCTTGGCCACTGCCACGTTCTGCTTGTCGACGACCGAACACGCGGCGTCGTCGACCACGGCCAGCGCTCCCCGCACGTCCACCGAGCCGTAGTCGGCGGCCGCACACCCCGTCGGCCGCACCGGTCGAAGCGTGGGCGCGGACAACCCGGCGGCCGGGGTGTTCACCAGCAGCGAGGCTTGGTCGACGGAGAAGGTGCGGCCCGAGACCGTCATCGTCGGATGGCCGGGCTGCTGGAACTCGATGCGCTCGAACTCCGGGGTTTGGACGTCGAACCCCTTGTCGCGCAACATGCCCGCCACGTAGTCGACGCTCGCGTCGTAGCCGGGGGTGCCGTCGGCCCGGCTGTTTCGGTTGGCCGCCGCGATGTCGGAGAGTTTGCGCAGGTGCGTGTAGACGCCGTCGACGGTGACCTTGGACGCCAGGTCACGCGCCGGGTCCTGCACCGGCCCCGGTGCAGGTGCCGACGAGCAGCCGGCCAGCGCGAGCGCCAGCGCGGCCAGTAGCGCGGCCGATCTCACGAATCCGAAACCGTGTGCCGAGTGCGGTCGGCGCGGTCGGGCACGCCGTTGCGCCCGGTCGCGTTCTGCGCGTACAACCCGACCGCGTAGGCCACCCCGCGGCCCTGGATCTCGAACGACGCGCGGTCGATGTTGTCCAGCGTGTCGGTGGCCTTGTGGTAGTTCGGGTCGAACGGTTGGTCGGCCCGACCGCCCCAGAGCTTGGCCTGATCCTCGGTCATCTTCACCTCGGCTCCGGAGAACAACCCTCCCGCGGGAATGCCCGCCCGGGTGAAGCCGTCGTAGTCGGACCTACCGTCGAAGTCGGTGTCCTGCGGCGTCTTTCCCGCACCCTTGAGGTAGGCCGCCAAGGTGCGTTCGATGCCTGCCGACCCCTCCGGCACGCGGGGGACAGAGCCGGTGGGCGGCGCGGACTGGTCACCGTCATAGGTGAAGTAGCCCGGGTTGGGCGAGGCCAACATGTCGAAGTTCAGGTACAGCGCGATGTCCTTGAGCGCTTCGGAGTCGAGGGTCTCGACGTACTTCTGCGAGCCCACCAGCCCCTCCTCTTCGGCCCCCCAGAAGCCGAATCGCACCGCGTTGCGCACGTCAGGCGAACTGCCCAGTTGCACAGCGGTTTCCAGTACCGCCGCCACACCCGAGCCGTTGTCGTTGATACCTGGCCCTTCCGGGACGCTGTCCAGGTGAGCACCAACCATCACGACGTCGTGGGTCGATCCGGTCTTGGTCTGGGCAATGACGTTGTGGGTGCGCTTGACCCGCACTCCCGCGTTGAGCTTGATGGTGGCGGTGGCTGGGTTGTCCCGCAACCGGACGCCGTCGGCCTTGCTGATGCCGACGACGGGGATCTTCACGTCGGTCCCTTCACCCAGGGTGCCGGCGGAGAACTGGTCGCCGTCGGCGTTGTTGGCCACGATCAGCGCGACCGCACCGCTCTGGGCCGCGGCCGCCTCTTTGTCGGAGAACGGGCAGGCGCCACGGTCCACCAGCACGATGGCACCGGAGACGCCGCGCCCCGCGTAGTCGTCGGCGGTGCACCCGGGGGTGTCGTCGGTGCGCGCTGCGACCAGCGGCGCGGTCAACCCGCCGCCCGGTGTGCCGATGGTGAACTTCAGCGGCGCGGCCTTCACGGATTGTCCGCCGACGGTGACCACCGGTTGATCGGCGAAGGGTAGGCGTACCTCGAAGTCGTTGGTCGTGACGTCGAAACCCTTGGCCTTCAGGGTGTCGGCGACGTACTCGGCGCTGGCGGCATAGCCGGGTGACCCCAGGGCCCGGTTCCTGCCGTTGGCGTTTGCGATGTCCTGCAGCTTGGTCAGATGGCCCATCATCGCGTCGGTGGTGACCTTGGCCTGCAACGTCTTTGCGAAGTCGGTGGCAGCCGTCAGCGCCCACTCCGCCTGGGTCTGCTGACCCGGTTGGGGGGCAGTGGAGCGCCCGCACCCGACCATCGTCACCGCTAGGACGACCGCCACCATCGCCCGAGATCTCCTCCGCATTTGCTCCACGTTAGTCAGTCGCCGCGGCGGGCCGGCACCACGCGGGGTTTCGTTGACATATCACGTATCCTCTGGCACGCTGAAATTTAAGTGACACATCATGTAAAGGAACGGACATGGGACAACTGGACGGCAAGACGGCACTCGTCACGGGCGGGACGTCGGGGATCGGGCTCGCGACCGCGCAGGCCATGGCGAACGAAGGTGCCCGGGTCTTCCTGACGGGTCGCGACCAGGCCCGGCTCGACAAGGCAGTGGCCACCATCGGCGATTCCGCGACGGGAATCCGCAGCGATGTCGGCGACCCTGCTCAGCTCGACGACGTCGCGGCCGCGATCGGTGCCCACGGACACGGGCTGGATGCGCTGTTCGCCAACGCAGGCGGCGGGGAATTCGCCAGCTTGGCGGACGTCACCGTCGAGCACGTCCAGGACACGTTCAACCGCAACGTCGCAGGCACCCTCTTCACCGTCCAGAAGATGCTGCCGTTGTTCAATCGCGGCGCCTCCGTCGTGCTGGCGGGATCGACGGCGGCCAGCCGAGGCACCCCGGCGTTCGGCGTGTACGCCGCCTCGAAAGCCGCCATACGCTCCTTCGGGCGGACGTGGGCGGCCGAGTTGGCCGACCGCGGCATCAGGGTCAACACCATCGTGCCCGGCCCGATCGAGACGCCGGGGCTGACGGGCCTGGCACCCGCCGGCGGCGAAGGCGCGCTGTTGGCCGACATGGCGGCGAGCGTGCCACTGGGTCGAGTGGGACAACCCCACGAGATCGCCTCCGCGGTGGTGTTCCTGGCCTCGGACGCAAGCAGCTTCATGACCGGCACGGAGCTGTTCGTCGACGGCGGCGAAGTCCAACTCTGAGGTGGCGTCACTCCGGCGTCGGCAGCGTCCCCTTCGTGAGGATCGTTTGGTACACCTCGCCCAGCAGGTCGCCGAGCTCGACGGTGCGATCCGCGGCCAGGCCAGAGAAGAACAGGTCGCTGACCCACGCCGCGTGTTTGGGCGCCGCGCTCCGAAGCGCCTTCCACCCGGAGTCGGTCAACGTCGCGTCGGTGGCCCGGCCGTCGGTCTCGGACTGCACCCGCTCCACCAACCCGCGCACAGCCATGCGCTGCAGGTGATGCGACAGCCTGCTGCGCTCCCAACCGATGGTGGTGGCCAACGCCGACAACTGCAGGCGGCGGCCCGGCGCATGGGACAGCGCGTTCATCACCGTGTAGTCGGCCAGCGACAATCCGCACTCGGCCTGCAGCTGCCGATTCATCTCGTACTCCATGCGGTGGTAGACGCGCATGTAATTCAGCCACGTCCGCTGCTGCGGAGCGGTCAACCCCACCTTGTCGGCCATGCCCACATCATGGGCGATGGATGACACATCACGCAATAATCGAAAGGTTCCGCCGGTGCGGCTTAGCGCATGCCGTCGACGACGAGGTCGGCGGCGGCCCGCATTCCCGCGACGTTCGGATGTAGCGGGGCCGGGCGCCCCGGCCACGGCGGGCCGAGACGTCGTGCCCACGGGTCGGCCGACCACGGGTGGTGGTCCCTGCTGGCGGCGCCCCAGCGCACCAGCTCGCAACCAGTCTCCGCCGCAGCCTGCGCGGTGAGCCGTTCCAGCATGTCCGCGACGTGGCGCCCCAGCGCGGCGTCGGCGTCGGGCAGCGGCGGAGCGGGCGTGCCCTGCGGCGGCAGCAGCGTCACGTAGTCGACGAACAGCACCCTGGCCTTCGGCGCCCGCGCCCGCACCTCGCGTCCGACCGCCTTCAACGACTCGGCCACCTCGACTAGGGCGAGTTCCCTGCGCCCGGGGTCGAGCTGGGCGCGAACGGCCCGCCCCACCAACGGCAACGCCCGCACGATCTTCGGCAACCCCGCCGCGATCAGCATCGGAACGTACCCCGCGTCATTGCCCCCGATGGTGATGGTGACCAGCGCCTCCGAGCCGTCGAGGGCATCCACCTGCGGAGGCGTCCCGTGCTGGGATTCGGCGAGCACATGGGCAGTGGTAGCGCCCGAATAGGTCACGTCGACCAGGTCGTACCCCAACCGCGCAGCGACGAGGTGCGGATAGTTGACGGTCGACCGGCCCGCCCTCGCCGGCGACCCGGGAGCGCGTGGCTTGAGCCCGGGGCCCGCCGCCATCGAGGAACCGATGGCCACGTAGCGCCCGCTCACGGCACCATCCCCCGGGTCGCTGCGCTCCCGCCCCGTCGGATGCGGAGGCTCACAGCGCAGGACTCGACGCCTGGGCCCAGAATCGCTTGGGAATCCGGCCGGCGTGGCGGGCCAGATAACCGGCGGTCACCGCGGACGCCATCGCCGCGGCCATCATCGCCGGGTCGGTCGCCCGCGTCACCGCGGTGGCCAGCAGCACCGCATCGCATCCCAGTTCCATCGCGAGCGCGGCGTCACTGGCCGTTCCGATACCGGCATCGAGCACCACGGGCACCCCGGCGCGCTCGACGATGAGTGCGATGTGGTGTGGATTGGCGATGCCGAGCCCGGTACCGATCGGCGAACCGAGCGGCATCACGGCCGCGCAGCCGACGTCCTCGAGCCGGCGGGCCAACACCGGGTCGTCGTTGGTGTACGGCAGCACGACGAACCCGTCGTCGACCAACTGCTCTGCGGCCCTGACCAATTCGATGGCATCGGGCAGCAGCGTGCGCTCGTCGGCGATGACCTCGAGCTTCACCCACTCGGTGTTGAGCGCCTCGCGGGCCAGCCGCGCGGTCAGCACCGCCTCGGCGGCGCCGCGGCAGCCCGCCGTGTTGGGCAGCGGCGTGATGCCCAGCCGGTTCAACAGCTCGAGCACCCCAGTACCGCCCTGGGTGTCGACGCGGCGCATGGCCACCGTGGTCAGTTCGGTGCTGGAGGCCACCAACGCCTCTTCGAGCACCGCGAGGTTGGCCGCCCCGCCCGTTCCCATGATCAGCCGCGAGCCGAAGCTGCGGCCGGCGATGGTCAGTTTCGGATCGGAGTCAGCCACCCTGCACCGCCGTCACCACTTCCACCTTGGCGCCGTCGGACAACGGCAGGTGCCACTGCGAGCGCGGCAGTACTGCCCAGTCGACGGCCACCGCGATGCCCTTGTCCGAAATCCCGAGCGTCTCCAGAAGTCCTGCGACGGTGGTCTGTTCGTCGAGTTCGACGGCCTCGTCGTTGACGGTGACTTTCACGAATGACGACCCTTCACGCGCTGACCTTTCATGCGGGCACGCCGACTTCCAGTTCGGCCGCGATTCGATCGGCGGTCCACGGTGCCAACAGAAACCCCGACCTGCCGTGACCGGCGGCCACCAACGTGCGCTCATCGAGCCTACCGACGATCGGCACGTTGTCCGGCGTCATCGGGCGCAGCCCTGCGGCGCACTCGGCGAGCTCGTACTCGCCGAGCGCGGGCATCACCGCGCAGGCGTCGTCGAGCAACTCCCTTACGCCCGATACCGCGGGCGCGGTGTCGCGACCGTGTTCGTACTGTGTGGCGCCCACCACCACCCCGTCGGCGCGCGGCACCAGGTAGACCTGCCTGCCATGGACTCTGGCCCGAATCACGCGTTGCGGCATCGGCATACAGCCGCGTCGCCAACGCAGCCGCAGCACCTCCCCCTTGACGGGACGGATGGGCAACCCCGGCCAGAGCGCAGGTGCGTCGATCCCGTTGGCGATCACGGTGACGTCCGCGTCGCGGGTCTCGTCGAGCGCCTCCACCGGAGCCGCCCAGACCACCCCGAGCCGCTCGCAGTGCCGGGCCAGCGCCGTCACCAACGCCCGATTGTCGACGGCCAGTTCGGTTTCGGCGCGGAACCCGTGCCGGATGCCCTGAGCGAGCAGCGGCTCCACTTCCCGGGCCGACGTCGTCGCGGTCACCGGCTGGCCCTGTGCGGCGAGCCACTCCATGACGGTGCGCAGGTCCTCGGCATCAGCCCGGTCGACGGCCACCACCAGCGACTCGCGGGCCGTCACCACTTCCGGCGGCAACCCGTCGAGGAAGCCGTCGTGCCAGCCCCGCAACGAGGCCAGTCCGATTTGGAGCAACCCCTGTTCGCCCGGCCAACCCTCGCTGTGGGGCGCCAGCATGCCGCCGGCCACCCAGGAGGCACCGCGGTCGTCGGTGCGGTGGACGCGGACCGACCAGCCGTCCAGCGCGGCCCGGCGCGCCACCGACAGGCCGATGACACCGCCGCCGATGACGGCCAACGAACGCGCCGACGCACCGGCGGTGGAGTGTGGAGGCATTTCTGCTCCCTTCGCCGGCATGACCCGGATCAGGTGTGACGGTAAGGGCTGGTGCTCGCCCACTCTCAGTCCCCGGTCCCGGGACTCCCGTGTCAGCTGCCTACCTTACTCGGGCCCGCGAGCCAGTCGCTAACGTCGCGGACGTGGATCACCCCTCGACGCGCCGCTCCGACCGTTTGGAGCACGCCCGGCTCTACCTGTGCACCGACGCCCGCCGAGAGCGCGGTGACCTCGCCGAGTTCGTCGACGCCGCGCTGCGCGGCGGGGTCGACATCGTCCAATTGCGCGACAAGGGGTCGGTGGGTGAGCAACGCTTCGGCGCGTTGGAGGCCGCAGCCGAGCTGGCCGCGCTCGAGGTGCTGACCGACGCGGCCCGCCGCCACGGTGCACTCGTCGCGGTCAACGATCGGGCCGACATCGCCTTTGCCTCCGGCGCCGACGTACTGCACCTCGGGCAGGGCGATCTGCCGCTGGCGGCGGCCCGCCAGGTCGTCGGGGCCGGCCCCTTGATCGGTCGATCCACTCACGACGCCGCGCAGCTGCACGCCGCCATCGAGGAGCAGGTCGACTACTTCTGCGTCGGGCCGTGCTGGCCGACGCCGACGAAACCTGGTCGGCCGGCCGCCGGACTGGGCCTGGTGCGCGCGGCAGCCGAATCCGGAACCGAAAAGCCGTGGTTCGCCATCGGCGGCGTCGACCTCGACCGACTGCCCGAGCTGCTCGAAGCGGGTGCGCAGCGAGTGGTGGTGGTGCGGGCGATCACCGCCGCCGAGGATCCGGCCGCCGCGGCCGCGGCGTTGAAGGCGGCGCTTACGGCTCGTTGATCAGCAGCGGAATCGCCGCGGTCACCGAACGCAGCCGGTCCCAGCTGGCGGCGAAGCCCGGATGCAGCGGCAGCGCGGTGACCTCGTCGACGGCCACCCACCGCAGTTCGGCGCTCTCCCGATTGGGCACCGTGTGCAACAGCTCGAGCGCATCGGCGATGACCGTCGTGTAGGTCCAATCGCCGCCCGCCGCGGTGGCCGTCACGACCGTCGTCCGCACCGTCAGCTGATGGGCGAGCAGCCCAGCCTCTTCCTCGGCCTCGCGTACGGCGGCCTCTTCGACCGTCTCGTGACTGTCCCTGGCGCCGCCAGGTAGCCCCCAGGTACCGCCCTGATGACTCCACAC
>JAHFVB010000049.1:9296-14547 GCA_023264755.1 Mycobacterium sp.
GCGCAGCAACCCGTGTGGGCGAAGGCTGCGGGCCCGCCGCGCGACACCGGCCGCCCCGAATCCCCTCCCAGTCCGCAATCTGCTCTTAGACTTTCTTCATACAACTTGGAGCCCGAGTTGGACCAGTCGAAGAAGTAGCCGGGAAGTTGAGGTCCGCGCACAGGTGACTGTGGAGTTGGCGCACCCTTCGACCGAGCCGATGGCGTCGCGGTCGCCGACCACCCCGGCGCATCCGCGCTGGTGGTTTCTTTGGACGACCCCAGGTCGCATCCTCACGATCGGGGTCGTGCTGTCCGCGCTGGTGGTCGCCTGCGCGTTCGCGACGTCGACCACCATCGACGACCGTCAGCAGGCCCTGACCACGGTGCTCAATCACACCGAGCCACTGTCCTTCGCCGCCGGCCAGCTCTACACCACGCTGTCGGTGGCCGACGCCGCCGCCGCCACGGCGTTCATCGCGGGCGCCGAACCCCAGGACGTGCGCCAACGCTACGAGCAAGCGATCACCGACGCTGCGGTCGCCGTGACGCAAGCCTCCAGTGGGCTCACCGACAAGGACATGATCCGGCTGCTCGGCGAGGTCAACGCGCAGTTGGCCGTCTACACCGGATTGGTCGAGACGGCCCGCACCAACAACCGGGCGGGCAATCCGGTCGGTTCGTCGTACCTGTCGGAGGCTTCGGCCCTGATGCAGACCCAGATCCTGCCCGACGCGCAGCGGCTGTACGAGGAGACCTCACAGCAGGTCGACGTCGAAACCACCGCCTCGACCCGCATCCCGGCGCCGGTCATCCTGGTGGTGCTCGCGACCCTGCTGTTCGGAGCATTCGCCAACCGGTGGCTGGCCCGGCGCACCCGCCGACGGGTGAACATCGGCTTCGTCGCGGGCGGGCTGGCCGTGCTGATCATCGTGGTCTGGGTCGGCACCGCACTGGTCATCTCCACCCTGGACAGCCGTAGCGCCAAGAGCACCGCGGCCGAGTCGCTCAAGACCGTCACCACCATGGCGATCACCGCACAGCAGGCGCGGGCCGACGAGACGTTGTCGCTGATCAGGCGCGGCGACGAGGGAGCCCGCAAACAGTCCTACTACCAGCGCATCGACACGATGCAGCAGCAACTGTCCGACTACCTCGACCGCGACGAGGCCATCGACAAGACCGACCTGGCCGATGCCGAACAACTGCTGCGGCGGTGGCGCGCCGCCGACGACCGCATCAACGCCTACATCGCCGACGGCGAGTACCAGAAGGCGACCGACGTCGCACTCGGCACCGGCGAGGACGACTCCACACCGGCCTTCGAAAAGCTCGATGCCGCGTTGGCCAAGGGCATCGAGGAGAGCCGCAAGCAGCTCCGCAACGACATCGTGAACGCGCGCCGGGTGCTCTCCGGCGCGACCGTCGGGGCGGCGGTGCTGAGCGTGATGGCGGCGATGGCGGTGACGCTGGGGCTGTGGCCCCGGATGAGCGAGTACAGATGATGGTGATGAGGAAGCTGATCGCCGTGCTCGCTGCCATCACGGTTCTGGCCGGATGCGGGCACATCGCCCCCACCGCTCCGGAGCCGGGCATCACGCTGGCGCCGCCGACCCCGGCCGGCATGGAGCAAGAGCCCTCGGTGTCGACCGACGGGCAGCCGCTCGACCAGGACAACTGCACGGCGAGCCTGCGGCCGTTCCCCATCCGGGCCCAGGCTCAGGCCGCGGTGGCCAACATCCGCAATCGCGGCCGGCTCATCGTCGGACTGGACATCGGAAGCAACCTGCTGAGCTTCCGAGATCCCATCACCGGCGACATCACCGGATTCGACGTCGACATCGCCGGCGAGGTGGCCCGCGACATCTTCGGTACGCCGTCTCAGGTGGTGTACCGCATCCTGTCGTCGAACGACCGGATCGCGGCCCTGCAGAACAATCAGGTCGACATCGTCGTCAAGAGCATGAGCATCACCTGCGAACGTCGCAAGCTGGTCAACTTCTCGACCGAGTACCTACGGGCGAACCAGCGCATCCTGGCTCCCCGGGACTCGCACATCGAGGGCCCGTCCGACTTGTCCGGCAAGCGGGTGTGCGCCGTCTCGGGTACCACGTCGCTCAAGCGCATCCAGTTGATCAGCCCGCCGCCCATCGTCGTCGAAGTCGTGACGTGGTCCGACTGTTTGGTCGCGCTGCAACAGCGCCAGGTCGATGCGGTCTCCACCGACGACACCATCCTGGCCGGCCTGGTGGCTCAGGATCCCTACCTGCACATCGTCGGCCCCAGCATGAGCGAGGAACCCTACGGAATCGGCATCAACCTGGAGAACACCGGGCTGGTGCGCTACGTGAACGGGACCCTGGAGCGCATCCGCCGCGACGGCACCTGGAATACCCTGTACCGCAAGTGGTTATCGGTGCTGGGGCCGGCGCCCGGGCTCCCCACCCCGAGGTACGTCGACTGATGACCAGCCAGGACGTGCCACCCGACGACGAGCTTCCGGGTACCCAGCCCGCCGAGGCCATGACGTACGACTCCCTGGCGACGATGCGTCCCATGGCCACGCAGGCTGTGTTCCGGCCCGACTTCGACGATTCCGAGGCCGCGTCCGGGGGGTCCGCCGAGACCGAGCCCACCGACCATCCGACTCCGACCACTCGCATGTTCGCCCCGATCCGGCGGTTGGGCGGTGGGCTCGTCGAGGTACCCCGGGTGCCCGCCCGGGATCCGTTGGACGCGTTGATGACCAACCCGGTCGTGGCGGAGAACAAACGGTACTGCTGGAACTGCGGCAAGCCGGTCGGGCGGTCGTCTCCGGACGGCCCGTCCCTGTCCGAGGGCTGGTGCCCACACTGCGGTAGCCCGTATTCCTTTCTGCCACAACTGAGTCCGGGCGAAATGGTCGTCGACCAGTACGAGATCAAGGGCTGTATCGCGCACGGCGGGCTGGGCTGGATCTACCTGGCGTTCGACACCAACGTCAACGACCGGCCGGTGGTGCTCAAGGGTTTGGTGCACTCCGGTGATGCCGAAGCCCAAGCCATCGCGATGGCCGAGCGACAGTTCCTGGCCGAGGTCACCCACCCCGCGATCGTGAAGATCTTCAACTTCGTCGAGCACGACGACAAGCACGGCGAACCGGTCGGCTACATCGTCATGGAGTACGTCGGCGGCACCTCGCTGAAGCAGGGCAAGGGCGCCAAACTTCCTGTCGCACAGGCCATTGCCTACATGCTGGAGATCCTGCCCGCCCTGGGCTATCTGCATTCGATCGGGCTCGTCTACAACGACCTCAAGCCGGAGAACATCATGCTCACCGAGGAGCAGCTGAAGCTGATCGACCTCGGCGCGGTATCGCGGATCAACTCGTTCGGCTTCCTCTACGGCACGCCGGGCTACCAAGCGCCCGAGATCGTCAAGACCGGTCCGACGGTCGCCACCGACATCTACACCGTCGGCCGCACGCTGGCTGCCCTGACGTTGAACCTTCGGACGCGCAACGGGCGCTACGTCGACGGGCTGCCCGAGGACGATCCGCTACTGGCGCAATATGATTCGTTCGGTCGGCTGCTGCGCCGGGCGATCGACCCCGACCCGCGTCGCCGGTTCGCCAGCGCCGACGAGATGGCCGGCCAGCTGTTGGGGGTGCTCCGCGAGGTCGTCGCGAAGGACAGCGGGGTGCCGCGGCCGGGCCTGTCGACGGTGTTCAGCCCGTCGCGGTCGACGTTCGGCGTCGATCTGCTGGTAGCCCACACCGACGTCTATCTCGACGGGCAGGTGCATTCGGAGAAGCTGACCAGCCAAGACATCGTCCGCGCGCTGCCGGTGCCACTGGTCGATCCGGGTGACGTCGGGGCCGCCATCCTCTCGGCGAACGTGATGAGTCAGCCGGTGCAGACCCTGGATTCGCTTCGCGCGGCGCGCCACGGCACGCTCGACTCGGAGGGCATCGACCTCTCCGAGTCCGTCGAACTGCCGCTGATGGAGGTCCGGGCGCTGCTCGACCTCGGCGACGTCGCCAAGGCCAACCGCAAGCTCGACGACCTGGCCGATCGAGTGGGTTGGCGCTGGCGGTTGGTGTGGTTCCGCGCGGTCGCCGATCTACTTTCGGCGGACTACGAATCGGCCACCAAGCACTTCACCGAGGTGCTCGATACGCTGCCCGGTGAGCTGGCCCCGAAGTTGGCGCTGGCGGCCACCGCGGAGCTGGCCCGGACGTCCGACGAGGGCACCTTCTACAAGACGGTGTGGAACACCGACAACGGCATCATCTCCGCCGGTTTCGGGTTGGCGCGGGCCCAGTCGGCCGAGGGACAGCGCGAGGCCGCGGTCGAGACGCTCGACCAGGTACCGCCCACCTCTCGACATTTCACGACGGCCCGGCTCACCAGCGCCGTCACGCTACTGTCCGGAAGGTCGGGCAGCGAGGTCACCGAACAGCAGATCCGCGACGCCGCGCACCGGGTGGAGGCGCTGCCCGACACCGAGCCGCGGGTGCTGCAGATCCGGGCGCTGGTGCTTGGCACCGCGATGGACTGGCTGGCCGACAACACCGCGAGCACCAACCACATCCTCGGGTTCCCGTTCACCGAGCACGGCTTGCGGCTGGGCGTCGAGGCCGCGTTGCGGGGGCTCGCCCGGGTCGCACCGACTCAAGCCCATAGGTATGCACTGGTCGATCTGGCCAACAACGTGCGGCCCATGAGCACGTTCTGAGCTACCCGCCGACGGCCGCCGCGCAGGCCCGCGCGATCGCGAGCTCCTCATCGGTCGGGATGACGAGGACGGTGACCGGAGACATGTCGACCGTGATCCGGCGCGGCCCTCGGTCGGGGCTGACGTTGAGCTGCTCGTCGAGCTCGATGCCCAGCGGTGCCAGGCCGATGAGTGCGTCGCGCCGAACCACTGCATCGTTCTCGCCGACGCCGGCGGTGAAGGTGATCACGTCCGTGCTGCCCAGCAGTGCCAGGTACCCACCGATGTACTTGCGTAGCCGGTGGATGTACACCTCATAGGCCAATTCTGCGGCGTCGTCGCCTGATTCGATCCGCTGGTGAAGTACGCGGAAGTCGATGTCACCGCTCAGCCCAGATACTCCCGACTTGCGGTTGAGCATCGACTCGATGTCCTCGACGCTCATTCCCGCTGTGCGCCAGAGGTACATGATGATGCCGGGATCGAGGTCGCCCGAACGCGTCCCCATCACCAACCCCTCCATCGGGGTCAGCCCCATCGAGGTGTCGACGGGCCGACCCCCGACGATCGCCGAGGCC
>JAHFVB010000409.1:0-529 GCA_023264755.1 Mycobacterium sp.
CGAGGATGTTGCCGCCCGGGTCAACCACTTTCGCATTGCCGACGTAGCGCAGCGAGCCGAACGTCCCGCTCTGGTTGGAGGCGATCCAGAACACCTGGTTGTCCAGCGCGCGGGCGGTGTCGAACAGGTTGAACCGGTAGGTCCAGCGGTCCTGCTGCAGATCCTCGGCCGCCGCGGTGCGCGCCGCCGGCCAGGCCGAGAGGCTGGCGATGACCTGTGCGCCCTTGAGCGCCATGATGCGGGCCGCCTCGGGAAAGGCCTTGTCGTAACAGATCTGGAGGCCAACCCGACCGACCGGAGTGTCGAACACGTCGTAGCCGGAGCCCGCCGAGTAGGACATGCCCTCCCCCAGCGGCTGGTGCACCTTGCGGTACGTGCCGTAGATGGTCCCGCCGTCGAGCACCGCGGCCGCGTTGTAGCGGGTTTCGCCATCGTCGTCGAGCTCACAGAACCCGATCGCGATCATCAGGTCGCCCGCGAGTTGCTGGACTCGGGCCAGCTCCGGGCCGTCGATGCGGATGGCCGGCGG
>JAHFVB010000409.1:539-5015 GCA_023264755.1 Mycobacterium sp.
CGCCGTGGTTGCCCAGCGACGAGAGATAGCCACCGATGGCCGCCTCGGGCAGCACCAGGAAGTCGACGCCACGAGCGCGGGCCTCGGTGGCCAGCGAGTCGATCAGCGCGTAGTTCTGTTCCAGGTCACGGGTGAAGTTGGCCGCTACTGCGGCAAGTTTGGTCATGTCGAATTCCTCTGCGCTACTTGGCCCTAGACCATGTATGTGGAGTTGATGATCGCGCCCTTGCGCGCGTAGTGGATGAGCGCGTCCTGCACGTCGAGCGGGTGCGCGGGGATGACGCCCTCGATCAGGTCCTCTTCCCGGCCACCGTGCAGCGCCAGTCCGAACCGGCAGCAGAACACGGTGCCGCCCTCGGCGATGAACGTGGCCAGCGAGTCGTTGATGTTCTGCTCGCCGGGAAAGCCGGAGTCGCCGGTCTTGGGGAATCCGCGGGTGGCCAGGCAGTTGATGGCGCCGGGTCCGTAGAAGTAGATGGCCGACTCGAAGCCCTTGCGCAGCGCGCGGGTGGCCTGCAGTACCGCGACGAAGCTGACCGAGGACTCGTGGGCGATGCCGTGCACCAGGGTGAAGTAGCTTTCGCCTTCCTCGGCCTGGTAGTCGGGGAAGATCTTGGTGCCGCCGTAGATGTTGGAGCCCTTGGGTAGGGCGGGGTGCGGGATCTCGGCGAGCGAGGTCTTGATGTTCTCGGCGATCGAGGCGTCAAAGGTCATGGCTTACTCCAGTTTTCGATTCGGGTGAAATATCGCCCAGGCCCTAGAACTTGGCGACGGTGCCTGCGGGCCGGGAATTTGGTTCATGTCGAGTACAGGCCTCGTGTGTTTCCGAATGGTCATCGCTGGAATACGTTTCGGTTATCGAGAGCTCACGGCCGAAATCCGGGCGTAACACGAGAGCGTGCGGGTACCGTGGATTCATGCCCGAAGGCGACACCGTCTACCGCACCGCGGCCAAGCTGCGCGCGGCATTGGCCGGAAAGTCGTTGACCCGCTGCGATGTTCGCGTTCCGCAATTCGCCACCGTCGACCTGACCGGCACCGTGGTCGATGAGGTGATCAGCCGCGGCAAGCACCTGTTCATCCGGGCGGGCGACGCCAGCATCCACTCCCATCTGAAGATGGACGGAGCCTGGCTGGTCGGAGGTCAGTTGCGCCGCGTCGCACCCCACAAGATCCGGATCGTGCTCGAAACCGACGATGCCCTGGTCGGCGGCGTCGACCTCGGCGTGCTCGAGATCCTGGAACGCGCGCACGACCTGGACGCCGTCGCACACCTGGGCCCGGATCTGCTCGACGACGAGTGGGAACCACGGATAGCCGCGGCGAACCTGGTGGCCGACCCGGACCGGCCGCTGGCCGAGGCCCTGCTGGACCAGCGCGTGATGGCCGGGATCGGCAACGTCTACGCCAACGAGCTGTGCTTCGTGATGGGACACCTGCCGACGGCGCCCGTGGGCAACGTCAAGGACCCGCTGCGAATCGTGCAGCGGGCCCGAGACATGTTGTGGCTCAACCGGTCCCGCATCAACCGAACGACCACCGGAGACACCAGACCCGGCCGTGACCTGTGGGTCTACGGCCGGGCTGGGCGTCCGTGTCGACGCTGCGGAACGACGATCGAGTCAACTCGCGCTCAGGTCAGCGGTACCGAACGAATCTCGTTCTGGTGCCCCGCGGACCAGACCTGATCCTCTGCGATTTGTGCACGCGCACGCGCGCCTGGCGCGCGTGCGCGTGCACAAATCGCCATCAGGGCTTGAACGCCAGCCTGGCGATCTTGCGCACGACCGTCGCGAACTGCTTGGGCAGCGGGCCCTTGTTGTAGGGGATGCCGTACCGCTCGCAGATCTCCTGGACCTCCACGGAGAGTTCCGCGTGCCGGTGGGCGGGGATGTCCGGGAACAGGTGGTGCTCGATCTGGAAGGACAGGTTGCCGCTCAGGATGTGGAACCACTTGCCGCCGGTGAGGTTCGCCGAGCCGAGCACCTGGCGGAAGTACCACATTCCGCGGGTTTCGTTCGCCGTCTCCTCCTTGGTGAATTCCTGAGTCCCATCGGGGAAGTGGCCGCAGAAGATGATCGCGTACGACCAGACGTTGCGCATCAGGTTCGCCGTCATGTTGCCCGCGAAGACCCACGGTGCGAAGGGACCGGCCAGCAGCGGGAAGGCGACGTAGTCCTTGAGCGTCTGCCGGCTCACCTTCTTCCAGATGCCCGTGAGGATCTCGCGCTTGTCGGCGACGCTGAGCTCACCGGAGCGGATGCGTTCGGCCTCCAATTCGTGCAGCGCGACGCCGTACTGGAAGAACACCATCAACAGGAAGGCGTACACCAGGTTGCCGCGGTAGTACGGGCCCCACTTCTGGTCCTCGCTCATGCGCAGGACGCCGTACCCGATGTCGCGATCCATGTCGACGATGTTGGTGTGCGTGTGGTGCATGTAGTTGTGCGAGTGCCGCCACTGGTCACTGGGGCAGGCCGAGTCCCACTCGAAGTTGCGGCCGATCAGCGCCGGGTCGCCCATCCAGTCGTACTGGCCGTGCATGACGTTGTGGCCGATCTCCATGTTGTCCAAGATCTTCGACACGCCCAGCATCGCGGTACCGGCCAACCAGGCTGGCGGGAAGATGCCGGCGAACAGCAGCGCGCGGCCGCCGACCTCGAGGCCGCGCTGAGCCTTGATGACGCGTCGGATGTAGGTGGCGTCGCGCTCGCCGAGGTCGGCGATCACGCGATCGCGGATGGCGTCGAGTTCGCGACCGAATTCCTCGGCCTGCTCCGGGGTCATGGTGACGGTCCGGCCGGCGACGACCTTGGTGATGGGCTGCTGGACGGCAGTCGGCTCGGTGACGGGCGCTTCGGGGGCCGCCACTGGAGCTTGCTTGGTGGCCTTCTTGGTGGTTGGTTCGGGGCGTTCGAGCATGGTGGTCATGTGGGACTCCTTCTCGTGGGTGGTGGGTTAAAGGGCTAGTTGGACGTCGCCGACCGGGGCACTGATGCAGATCTGCACGTCCTCCTCGTCGGCGGTCGAGACGGCGCCGGTGAGCAGGTTCTTGACTGCGCCACTGGTCTTGCGCCGGGTGCAGGTGTGGCAGATGCCCATCCGGCAGCCGTTTTGCGGGGTCAGTCCAGCGGCCTCGGCCTGCTCGAGCAACGTGCGGCCGTCGTCGGTGACGTCGACGCCGCTGTCGACGAAGCTGACCCGTCCGCCGGAGGCGTCCGCAGGCACCGCGAAGACCGGCGGTACGAAACTCTCGGACTTCGCGTCGGCGCACAGCGCATGAACGGCCTCGACCAGTGCGGGCGGCCCGCAGACGAACACCGCGACGTCATCCTCGAGCGGCTCCTGTCCTGGCCGCCGCACGCGCTCGGACGTCGCGGCCGCCAGGTGCTCGGCGCTGAAGTAGCCCGTCAGGTCACCCGCATCGGCGTCCCGGGAGTACCCGTGCAGCACGCGGACGCCCTGCATCGCGGCGAGCTCCTCGCGGTAGCACGCCTCCAGCGGGGTCCTGGCGTAGTGGACGAAGGTGATCTCGCGGTCGGAGCCCTCCTCCCGCATGGTGCGAAGCATCGACATCACCGGGGTGATGCCGCTGCCGCCGGAGATGAAGAGCACCCGCCGGGGTCGGTCCGCGGGAAGGACGAAGTCCCCACCACCGACCGTCAGTCCGACGACCAGTCCTGGCCGGGCGTTGCGGTAGAGGTAGTTGGAGACCAGGCCACCCTCGTGAACCCCGATGGTCAGTTCGATCAGCCGGTCACCCTCGGCGTTGGCGGGCGAATAGCACCGGGTCTGCCGACGTCCGTTCACCTCGACGGTGAGGTTGACGTGCTGGCCGGCGCGCAGGGGGGACGTCGCAGTGAACACGGCGTTCGGTTCCAGCGTCAGCGTGACGCTGCGTGGGGTGTCGCGGCGCACCGCGACGACCTTGGCGCGGGCCGAGTCGATGGTCCAGGTCGGCTCGACGAGCTCGGTATATCGGTCTATGCCGTGCGGTCCGGTCAGCAAGTCGACGAGGGCTGAGCGCAGCACTCTATCGCGGAGGCGCGGCTTCAAAGTTTGAGTGAACATGTGTATACCGTGCGCCTGCCAAGGGTCATCCGTCAACGGGTGCGGGCCTGGTTGTGGTAGGTTTCACAAAGTGAACAGTCGTACGCCTAGTTCACGAACGTCACGATCGGAACGTTCGGGACGCACTCGGGACACGCTTTCCCGGGAGGAACGCAAGGAGGCGACGCGGCGCGCCATCGTGGCGGCCGCCCTGCGGCTGCTCGAAGACCGCAGCTTCACTGCCCTCAGCCTGCGCGAAGTGACCCGCGAGGCCGGTATCGTGCCAGCGGCGTTCTACCGGCACTTCGAGTCCATGGATGCCCTCGGCCTCGTCCTGATCGACGAGTCGTTCCGGGCCCTGCGCGAGATGCTGCGCAACGCCCGCGCGGGCAAGCTCGACCCCAACCGAGTCATCGAATCCACCGT
>JAHFVB010000050.1 GCA_023264755.1 Mycobacterium sp.
GTTTGGTGGTGGTGCCCTCGACGAACAGTTGGTCGACGAAGTCGGGGCGGACACCGGGGCCGCTGTCGGCCACGGTGATGAACAACGTCGAGTCCTCCTGCAAGAGTTCGACCTCCACTTCCTTGATGGCGCCGGTTGCCCCGCGGGCCGCGTCGATGGCGTTGTCGACGAGGTTGCCCAGCACGGTGGTGACGTCGACTGGTAGCGCCAACCGGCCTGCTACCCAGCTGTTCTCGCCGATCGTCAGCGTGACCCCCGATTCTCGGGCGCCCGCTGCCTTCGCAGCGAGGAACGCCTGCAGGTACGGTTCGCGCACCGCGTCGATGCCCGGTACCGCAGAGTCCAGCGGCCCGGCGCCGAGCAGCTCCTCGACGTACTGCGCGGCCTCGTCGGTGTGCCCAGCGTGCAGTAGGCCGTTGAGCAGGTGCAACCGATTGGCGAACTCGTGGCGCTGGGCCCGCAGCGCCGTGCTCATCAGTTGGACGGCGTCGAGTTGGCGGGTCAGCGATTCGACGTCGGTACGATCGCGCACCACCAGCACGGTGCCCAGGTGGCGGCCCTCCCGTTCGACCGGCCGCGCCGAGACCACGACGATGCGCTCACCCACGTTGGCCAACGTCGGGGTCGCGTCGGCGGCGCGGAAGACGTCGAGCACCCGCGGCGTCAACCCGAGGTCGGCGACCGCACGGCCCGGCTCCGCGTCGAGCTCCAACAGCCGACGCGCTTCGTCGTTGACGAAGGTGGTCTGCCAGTCGACGTCGGCGGCGACCACGCCTTCTCCGATCCCATGCAGTACCGCCGCCTGGGCGCGCACGAGCTCGACCAGCTCAGTCGGACGCAACCCCAGGCTCAGCGAACGCCACCGGCGGGCCAGCAGCACCGATCCGGCGGCACCGAGCAGCAGGGCCACGACACCTAGCACGGCCGAGGTGCGGATGTTGCTCCAAAGTTGTTGGTGCACTGCCCTGGTGGAGATCCCGACGCTGATTTCGCCGACCACACGCTGGGAATCCGGGGCCAGTATGGGCACCTTCGCGGTGACCGATGGGCCCAGTGTTCCGGTCTCGACGAGCACTTCTTCGTGGCCTGCGAGTGCGGCCGCCGGATCGGTGCTGGTCGGTTTGCCCAACTCGCCGACGTTTGGATGAGCCAGCCGCAGCCCCCGGTCGTTGGTGATGACCACGAAGAGCACGTCGGTGCGGTATCGGACGTCCGTCGCGATGGCTTGTAACGGGCCCTTGGCCAGTTCGGCCGGGGAGAGGGGACCAGGTTGGGTGTCGACCCCGGCGACGCCCAACCGAACGACCGGTGCGTCCGCCAGTACCCGGGCGATGTCGAGTGCGCGGACGCCGTACTCGTAGCGGATGCGTTGGTGGCTGAAGACGGCGAACAGGCCGAACGCGATGGCGAGGGTGAGCCCGACGACGACGATCTGCAGCACCAGCACCTGAGTTGCGAGGCGCGCGTCGATGCGGCCCTTATTGGCCATGGCGGGCTAGCCTACCTGCGGTTTGACGGATGTGGGTCAGACGCGCGACAACGCCGGTCGGGCGATGCATCGCACGACCGGCGCCTGCCGAACTACTCAGGATTGATGTCCTCCAGGCTTCGGCCGGTGGTCCGGGGACCAAACGGCACCAGCACGCCGATGGCGATCATGAGGGCCCCGACGACGACGGCGAACATCGTCGTGGCGCCATACGCGTCGAGCACCGGGATCAGCACGAAGGGCAGCGCCGCACTGGACAACCGCGATAGCGAGTAGGTCCAGCCCACCGCAGTCGCTCGCACGTCGCTGGGGAAGAGCTCGGCCTGGTAGACGTGATAGACGTTGGAGAACACGTTGGCCGCTGCGGTGGTCAGCACGCCGAACGTGACGATCAGCGCGGGGGTGCTCGTCACCGCGAAGGTGATGCCGCATGCGGCCATCGCCGCGGCACTGGCCATCACCACGAACTTGCGTTCGAAGCGGCCGAGCAGCGGGATCGAGGCCAACGACCCCAGTGGATACCCGAGGAACGACAGCGCGGTGAACAGTAGCGACGAGGTGACGTCGAATCCGCGTGCTACCAACACCAGCCCCGCCAAGGTGCCGAATCCGTAGTAGCCAAACGGTTGGAACAGGTGGAAGACCGCTAGCATCGCCAGCCGGCTGCGATACGGCTTCTGCCGCAGCCGCGCAACGGGATTCGCCGGCACGACGGCCGGAATCCTAGGTTCGGACGGCGTCGGCGCGACGGTCCTGGCGACCGCACTGCCCGCCGCCAGCACGGCCAGGGCAGCCCGTGCCTCCGCCGTGCGGCCGCGCGCGGCCAACCAACGCGGCGACTCCGGCAGCCCGCGGCGCAACAACATCACGAACACCGCGCCGACGGCCCCGATCAGCAACAGCACCCGCCATCCGTCCACACCCAGCACCGTCCGGCCCGACATGCCCAACGCGAGGAAGCCCAACGCCGGAACGGCCAGGAACGAGCAGGTGTAGGCCCAGGCCGCCAGTCGACCGCGGTGGGCCTTGGGCAGCACGTCGGACAGGTAGGAGTCGGCGACGGGGTACTCGGCGCCGATGCCGATGCCGGCCAAGAACCGTGCGGCCACCAGCAGTGTCGGATTGGGTGCGACGGCGGCCAGAACGCTGCACACCGAGAACCACACCAGGTTCAACAGGAAGGCCTTGCGGCGGCCGATGCGGTCGGCAATGCGGCCGAATCCGGCTGCGCCGATGAACATCCCGATGAACGACGACGCCATGAGCAGGGCCAGGGTCGTGCCACCCAGGTGATACTGCGTCTTCAGCGCGGTCGCAATGGAGCCGGACAGGAAGATCTCGTAGACCTCGAAGAACAACCCCAGACCGATGGCGACGACGATCTTGCGGTGTGCACGGGTGACGGGCAGCGCGTCGAGTTGGCTGCCGATGTCGGTCGGGGTGGCGGCGAGCGAGCGCCCACCCACCGTTCGTTGCGACGTCCACTCGTCGTCTGGTGCGACAGCCGACCCGGGGGCGAGGGTGGGAGTGTTCGACATCGTGCTACTCCTTGTGGATTCGGCGTCGGGGCGATTCCCGTCGAGCTGATGCACCCGACGTTAGGAACTTCGCGAGCGGGCGTCGCGCTTGTGCGCGCAAGCCGCGCTACGCGCGATCTGGCGATTTTGCGCATTCTGCTCGCGGGCCTGACGCGGCGGATCGCGCGTCCATGGAATAGCTCGGCCGTTCGGAACGTTCAGCTCTCCGTGACTGACCAACCTGAATTGAGCCCCACGGACTGGGTCCGCGAACAAACCGAGCGCATCTTGGCGCAAGGCACTACGGACGGCGTCGAGGTACTCGACCGCGCGATCGTCCTCTTCACGACGATCGGCGCGCAGTCCGGCAAGGCCCGCTACGTCCCGCTCATGAAGGTCGAAGAGGACGGCAAGTACGCCATGGTGGCGTCCAAGGGCGGCGACCCCAAGCACCCGAGTTGGTACTTCAACGTCAAGGCCAACCCCGCGGTGACCGTGCAGGACGGCGACAAGGTGCTCTCCGGGACCGCACGCGAGCTCGACGGTGCCGAGCGTGAGCACTGGTGGACGCTCGCCGTGGCCGCCTACCCGCCGTACGCCGAGTACCAGACCAAGACCGAGCGTCAGATTCCCGTCTTCATCGTCGAGTAGGTCTTCACGTGTGGATAGAACACGAGGTCCTCGGTCATCGCGATGGTCGTGTACAGCTGGAGCTGAGCAGTCCTAGTTCGTCGGCCTGGCGCTCGGCGTGGGCCAGCAGGACTCGGCCACGGCCACGTCCCTGAGCCGTCGGACTGACGGCGGACGCTAAGCGGCCGAGATCCTTTGGCGCACCTCGAAGTCCATGCCCATGGCTTCGGCGACGTAGATGTCCTGGGACATCTGGTTGCCGCGCATGGTGACCTCGCCGCGTGGGCTGAAGTAGGTCAGATTGGCCGCCGCGGTGGTGAGCTCTGGGATGCCGAGTGATCCCGCCCGCGTCGCCAGCGTGATCAGCAACGTCAGTGCTTCGTAACAGGATTCGCCGATGCTGTTGAGGGCGGGTGCCGCGGGCCCGAAGTGGGCGTAGTAGCGGGCGGCGAAGTCCATGCTGGCCGCGGTGTTGAGCGCCTCGAAGTAGCCCGCGGAGGCAAACAAGCCGTCGTTGCTCTCGGAGCCGCTGGCCATCAGCATGTTCTCCTCGACGTGCGGGCTCAGCCGAGGGACTGCGGCGGCCATGCCGGCGGCGGCGAACTGTCGGTTGAACTCGACGCCGTCCCCGCCGACCAACAGCAGCAGCACCCCCGATGCGCCCGTGGCTTCGACATGCCGGATGGCGCCACTGAAATCGCTGGTGCCCAGCGGGAAATACAGCTCACCGACCAGGGGCTGGCCGCGGGCCTGGGCGTGCAGTCGGGCGGCGGTCCCGGTCTCCCTCGGCCAGACGTAGTCGTTGCCGACCACCAGCCACCGGTCGACTCCGTACTCCGTGTGCATCCAGTCCATCGCCGGCAGCAGCTGACGGGACGGGGTCTCGCCGGTGAGGAACAATCCCGGCGTGCGCTCACCGCCTTCGTAGAGCGGGCCGTACACGTAGGGCACCCGGTTGGCGGTGACTCTCGCGACGGCTTGGCGCACCGGCGAGATGTGCCACCCGGTGACCGCGTCGATGGCGCCGAGTTCGACCAAGGCGGCGATCTCGGCGGCCACCGCCAGCGGGGGCCGGCTGCCGTCCACGGGGATCAGCCGAATGCGTTGTCCGAGCAGTCCGGCATGGGCGTTGACGTCGGCGATGGCCAGTTCGGCGCAGGCCTCGCACGACGGGCCGTAGATGCCCGCCGATCCACTCTGGGGGACTACCAGTGCGACGTCGAGGGTTTCCCGCGCCGCCCCGTCCGTCGACCTTGCGTACACGTCCCACCTCCATCCACTCGCGATACCGATCGTGACGGCTCGCGGTTACCGCGGCATTGCGCGACTGTTCGCGGCACGAAAAGTCACGCTCATCGGCTGGTCAGCGGCCCGGCACGGGCAGTTCTGCCACCCGTGCGAGCGTGCGAACCAGGTGGACGGCCGTGTCCTCGCCGAACTCGTCGACCAGGGCGGCCTTCACCGAGGCCTCCTGGCGCGCCAGCTTGCGCACCTTCGTCTTGCCCTTCGAGGACAGGTAGACCAGCACCCGGCGGCGGTCCATCGCGTCGACGCGACGCACCACGAACCCGCCGTCGACCAACTTGTCCACGATGCGCGTCAGCGTCGGCGGGGGAACGGACATCGCGGCGGCGATGTCACTCATGGTGTAGCCCTCACCGCCGCGGAGCACGCCCAGCACCCGCCAGCCCTCGATGCTGCCGACTTCGTTGTCGAGCAGGCCACTCGAGAAGGCCTCCGACCACCAGCGCCCGACTCGGAACAGCACCTCGGAGATGCTGTCCATGCTCGTCGTGGTGGGCACGGCCCCTCCTGGTGTGATCGCCTTCATTGCGAATTACGGTTCCGGGCAGCATATCCGGCCACCTGCGAGCATGCAGCCATCACGCCAGTTGCCCGGATTCGACGACGCGGACGCCCGCCAGCTTGGCGATGACGGAGGCTCCCCACTCCGAGGCGATTCCGAACGCCGCGCCGACCAATGCGGTGGTGGCTGCGATCAGTGCCGGGTTGGAGACTCCCGGCGTGAGGATGCCGTTGTCGGTGGCGGCGATGGTGCCGACCGTCATCGCGAAGCCGAACACGATGGCCGGGGTGGCCGACAGCCACGGCAGCCGCGAGGCCTGAACCATTGCCAAGCTTCCGATTCCGACCGCGATGGCCAGCAGGATGGCACTGGTGGTGGCGCTGACGGCCAGCAGCGTGCAGGTGGCGATCAGGATGCCCGCCCAGTTGCAGGCGACCGACTTCACCAAGCCGGAAAAACCGGATCCGACGAAGAAGAACGACGCCCATGCCAAGAACAGCACCCACACCGGAAGCGGCCAGATGGTCGCCGTCATCCACGTGGACAGGGCGCCGAAGATTCCGACGCTGAGGGACAGCGCGGTGGCCTTGCTCATGTCCGTGCTCCTAGTGGTGATGCGGGTGATCATGGTCATGGT
This sequence comes from Mycobacterium sp., assembly GCA_023264755.1. Lineage (GTDB taxonomy): Bacteria > Actinomycetota > Actinomycetes > Mycobacteriales > Mycobacteriaceae > Mycobacterium. The sequence goes on from JAHFVB010000050.1 coordinate 6,081, forward strand.
CGTGATCGTGGTCGGAGTGCGAGAGCAGCGCCGCCTCGGCCACGGTTCGTTCGTCGAGCGCCGTCGCATCGAAGAACTTCTTCTCGGCGGCGAGCCGGCAGAACGCCTCGCCGAACTGGCGGTAGTACACCGCCGGGTCGCAGACGTCGGTCAACCCGGACTCGTCGATCACGGCGATCAGGTGGGTCTTGAACTCGTCCCACTCGAAGGCGCCTGCCTTGCACAGGTGCACGACCAGGCCGAAGAGCCGGCCCTGCCATGGCGCATCGAAGACCAGTTCACCGTTGGACCTCGGCAGCGCCGAGGCGCCCTGCCAGTCGTCGAAGCCCGTCAGATCGAGGGTGGCGGTGCTCATCTAGGCCCCCGCCCCGACGAGTGCCGTGCCGACCATGGAGTCGCGGCTGATCAGTGGCATCAGTTCTTCGACGGTCATGCCGTCGGTGCCCGCAGGCCGTTGCGGGATGACCAGGTAACGGATTTCGGCGCTGCTGTCCCACACGTCGATCTTGACGTCCTCGGGCAGTTCGACGCCGAACTCGGCGAGCACGCTGCGCGGTTCCTTCACCACCCGCGCGCGGTACTGCGGGTACTTGAACCAGGCCGGCGGAATGCCCAGCAGGGTCCAGGGATAGCAGGAGCACAGCGTGCAGACGACGACGTTGTGCCGCTCGGCGGTGTTCTCGACGGCCACCATGTGCTCGGTCTGAAGCCCGGTGAAGCCCATGTCGGCGATGGCTGCGGTGGCGTCGCGCAGCAGCCACTCCTTGTACTCCGGGTCGGTCCACGCTCTGGCCACGACCTTGGCGCCGTTGACGGGGCCCATGTCGTTTTCGAACGAGGCGACGACGGCGTCGACGGCCTCGTGCTCGGCCAAGCCCTTCTCCACCATCAATGACTCCAGCGCGTTCACCCGCGCCTCGACGTCGGGTAGTGAAAGCCAATCCATCTGCTGATCTCCTTGGTCTTGTGTGTTGTCCTGGTTGAGGTTTGGAGCTGGTCGGGGTTACTCGGCGGCTTCGAGGTAGTCCTCGAACAGGTCGGCGTAGAGATCGAATTCCTCGACCGCGCCGGCGCCCCACAGTTCGGTGGAGGTGAACCGGACCATGTAGAGCTGGTGGGGGACCTCGGTCTGCTGATGCGCACTGGCCGCGGGATCGTGAAAGGCGCCGTACTGCTTGGCGATGACGCCGGTGGCGCGGTTGAGGTATCCGGGCAGCCGGTTGTGGCTGGTGTCGTGGATGTTGCGCACCCGGACGGTGGCCCCCACGTCGAAGGCCGGTGGCGCCTCGGCCGGAAGGTCGTGGGGCGTGCCCTTCCACAACACGTCGATCATCTGCTCGGCGAACGGGGAGAGCGTTTCCGGCTTCTGCGGGTGCGGTGTCATGCTCGGCGCGCCGAGTTCGGCCATCCGCTTGTCGATTTCGTCGTGAGTGATGTAGCCCTTGTCGTTGAGCAGCTTCTCCACCGAGTACAGCCAGTGGGCGTAGTAGGTGGAGTCGGTGTAGTCGCTCCACCGCATCAACTCGATGCCATGGCGCTGCTCGTCGAGGTTGAACGCGCCCTTGGCGATCGCCATGGCGGTGACCGCGTGCATGCGGCCTTCGAACGGGTAGCGCCAGTCGGGTATGCCGGGTTCGAGGAACTCCGTGGCGATGGGGCCGAGCCCGTCGCGGCCTCCGACGTCGTGCGGACCATGCATGGGGGTCGTCTCCGATCCTTTAGTTCAGTGGCGAAATACTTCCACTCAACAACTAACCGCACGGCCTCGGTGCGGCGCAAACCCTGCGGGCCGGTATTAACACAGGGTTTACCGGAGTCCCGAATTTGGTGTTAACAACTGGTTTCGAGGTGTAAGAAGGGGCTGCTTTCGGGTTGACGCGGGTCGGCCACTGACCCAGACTCACCGCTGTGCGCAATAGTTGCGCAGTGGAACTAATTCACCAAGGAGAACCCTCGACATGACTGCTTCCCACGACTCGGCGGCACGCTGGAGCGGTGTCGTCGACACCCCGGACAGCACGGTGGTCGGCGCGGCGCTCTGGCTCACCGGCACCACGGTGCTCGCTCTGATCGCGTACTACTTCCTCGGTTACGACCAGGGTGCGGTCTCGGTCTTCGGAGCCGACACCCATGTCCACGAGTTCGTCCACGACGCTCGCCATCTGCTCGGCTTCCCCTGCCACTGAACAGGATTCGACATGGAGAAGAAGTTCATCACCCTGGGGGTGGCGTCGGGTCTGCTCGCCGGGCTGGCCTCGTTCGGCTACGCCAGGGTGCGGCTCTCGCCGCTGATCGACCAGGCCATCGGTTACGAGGAGGGCCGGGCGCACGCCGAGTCGCTGCTGAGCGGTGAGCACGGCCACACGCACGAGGTCTTCAGCAGGCCGCTGCAGGAGAACGTCGGCGCGGGCGTCGGCACCGTGGTGTTCGGCGTGGTGATGGGCGCGCTGTTCGCGGTCGCGTTCGCGGTGCTGCTCGCGGTGCTGCGGCGACGCCAGCTGCGCGTCGACGCCCGGGCCGTCGCGGCCCTGCTTGCGGTGGCCGCATTCGTGTCGACCACGCTGATCCCGGCACTGGCCTACCCGCCGAACCCGCCCAGCGTCGGGCTCGAGGAGACCATCGGCGCCCGAACTTCCGCGTACCTGGCCATCGTGCTCACCTCGGTGGCGCTGGCCGCGGTGGCCGCGGGCGTGGCACTGCGGTTCGCGCCGCGCCTCGGCGGCTTCTTGGCGGCGGTCGCTGCGACGGCCGGCTACCTGCTGGCCGTCACGACGGTCATGGCGCTGATGCCGTCCTTCCACGAGGTGCCAGGGCCGATGACGGGTCCCAGCGGCGAGCTCGTCTTCGCCGGGTTCCCCGCAGAGGTGTTGAGCGACTTCCGGATTGGTTCGCTGCTGACTCAGGCGATCCTGTGGGCGGTCATCGGCGCTGGCTTCGCGGTGCTGCTGCCGCGCGTTGCCGGCATCGACACTCGCAGACCACTGGTAGGAGCACTGTATGGCGATCGTTGAGTTCACGCCCACCCCGGAGCAGTACGTCTGGACGTTCGGCGGCGCCGAGCCGGTGATGCAGGTGGCGCCGGGCACGGTGCTCAAGCTGTGGACCGAGGACGCCTTCGCCGGGCGCGTCACCTCCAGCGCCGACAAGCCCAGCGAGGTGCTCAACCCGAAGGAGCTCAACCCGCAGACCGGCCCGTTCTACGTCACCGGGGCCGAACCGGGGGACACCCTGGCGCTGCACGTCGTATCCCTTGAGCCGGCACGGGACTGGGCGGCGTCGACCACCATCCCGCTGTTCGGCGCGCTCACCGGAACCGACCGCACCGCGGGCTTGCAGCCGCCGCTGCCGGAGCTCACCTGGATCTACCAAGTCGACAGGGCTGCTGGGCAAGCGACGTTCGTCGCGCACGAGAGCGACTTCACCATGACGATGCCGCTGGCGCCCATGCTGGGTACCGTCGGCGTCGCGCCGGCCTTGCGGGAGGTGCGCACCACGCTGGTGCCCGACTACTTCGGCGGCAACATGGATACCCCGGAGCTCAGGGCGGGCACGACGGTCTATCTCGGCGTCAACGTCGAAGGGGCGCTGTTCTCGGTCGGTGACGGGCACTACCGCCAGGGGGAGGGCGAGACGTGCGGCACCGCGCTAGAGGGGGCGATGAACGTGACGCTCGTCGTCGACCTGATCAAGGGCGGTGCGCCGGCGTGGCCCCGACTGGAACACGACGACGCCCTGCTCGCCGTCGGCTCGGCGCGTCCGCTGGAGGATGCGTGGCGGTGCTCGCAGGTGGAGATGGTGCGGTGGCTGACCGAGCTCTATGGGCTGGGCCGCATGGATGCCTATCAGGTGTGCAGCCAACTGTGCCAGTCCCCGTTGGCCAACGTCGTCGACGTCAACTACAGCGCGGTGACCAAGATTGCGAAGTCGCTGCTGCCGCAATCGGATCCGTACAGCGGGACGCACGAGCGGCTGCGGGCGGCGGGGCGCGGGCTGGTCTGAGGTTGCCCGACTAGTCGTTGCAGCAGTCGCAGCCGGGCTCGTCATCGCGGGCTTCTGATGATCCCATGATCGGTGTGGGACAACAGGTGTGGCCCCGCCACGCCTGAATGCCCTCGCGGACGGCGATGGCGGCGATGACGAGCCCGGCGATCGGGTCGGCCCACGCCCACCCCAGCGTGCTGTTGAGCAGCAGCCCGACGAGCAGCACCGCCGACAGGTAGGTGCACAGCAGCGTCTGCTTGGAATCGGCCACGGCGGAAAGCGATCCGAGCGCGCGCCCGGCGCGGCGCTGGGCGTAGGACAGCACCGGCATGATCACCAGGCTCAGCGCGGCCAGGACGATGCCGACCGTCGAGTGGCGGGCCTCACCCACGCCGAGCAAGGCCCGAATGGCATCGACGGTGACGTAGGCGGCGAGGCCGAAGAACGAGCAGGCGGTGATGCGCAGCGCGACGTGCTCGCGCGCCTCGGGGTCGCGCCCGGCGAACTGCCAGGCGACCGCCGCCGCTGACGACACCTCGATGACGGAGTCGAGGCCGAACCCGATCAGCGCGGTGGAGGAGACGCGGGCGCCCTCGGTGAGCGCCACGATGGCTTCGATGACGTTGTAGGAGATCGTGGCGGCGACGAGCAGTCGAATCCGCCGATTGAGCAGGCGCCGCCGCTCGTCGGGGAGGGTCGGCCGGGCCCGTGGCGAGCTCATGCGCAGTCGCACCCCTGGCCGTAGGCGCCGAGGCACGAACAGGCCGGGTCCACCGCCAGCACCAGCCCCATCAGGTCGTCCAGGGCGTGCCCGATCCTGGCGTCGGCGAGCTCGTAGCGGGTGCGCCGCCCCTCGGGCACTGCGACGACCAGCCCGCAGCCGCGCAGACAACTCAGGTGGTTGGACAGGATCTGCCGCGAGACGCCGATCCGGTCGGCCAACTCGGCCGGATAGCTCGGGGCCTGGTTGAGGTTGAGCAGGATGCGCGTGCGGGTGGTGTCCGACAGCGCATGGCCGAAGCGGGCCAGCGCATCGGTATGAGCCAGGGTCTGCACACCGGAACGGTACATCGAAATCTGTATTGACGGAAGGGTTGGTAGGAGTGTGGCGCGTGCTCGACGACTCGAAGAACTTCCCAATAGTCGAGCGGTCATCTGCGCGTCCAGCAACGCCTTTCATGCCGGACCGCCCCTGCCTTGGCTGTCTTCGCGCCATTCGTCGCTCAGGTTTCGGAATGCACCATACGTAATGTCGTGCGGAATGAATATCGCGGCGCAGCTGCGGGAGACAGTGGAGCTGGTAGGCACGCGGCAAGCTGTCGACTTGTCCTCGGGAAGGGTGATGTTCCCTCTCTTTCATGCTGGCTTGCCGTGCGATGAGTTACTACCGTCGCGGCCGCTATCTCAGGGCGAATTTTGTTCTGGAGGAGAACCTTTGGCTGATCGAGTTGGTAGGTGACTGGCGTGCACAGTGCGACGGGTCCGTGAATGAACACTTGGAGGACTTTGGTTAGTGGGCCAATAGATGCGCGGAGGGTTCCATCTTCTGCGATGCTCGCGAGCATGGTGAAGAAGAATGCCAGCATCGAGCTCCTTCAACGTCAGATTGACGCCGCGACCGGCCTTGAACCAGCCGATCTCGATCGCTGGAAGATACGTACAGAGAACGCCATTCGTTTCACGGTGGGTGAGGCCAGTCCCGCGCTCAAAGGCTATCGCGGAGTTTCCTTCGGACCGTCTGGGTATAACTTTGGACGCCCGATGGCAGAGCGGGAGGCGGCTAGCAAAACGGCGTGGCGCCGTGGCGTGGATGAAGCCGTTGAGTGCCTGCAGTTCGCTATCTACGAGGTCGAAGTGTGGTTGGAACTTCAAGATTTGAAAGGCCAGTCGACCGATTCTGCGACACCGACTTGATCTCGTCACAAGCGAGTTCACAGCATTACTTATTCAGTGTCGCACCCGAAGTTCGACGCCTTATGTCACTCTGTCCGCAAGTCAATTGATCTTGAGGGGGAGAAAATGACAGAACATGGGGGCGATAGCCTAGGCGGACCGTCGGAAGGGCCGGTCGGTGTAGGTGGATCGCCGCTTCAGGATGGCCCAATTGGAGCCGTTGGCTCGGCGGATGGCCCGCCAGCTTCACAGCCGGCACCGTCGGGACCGACAACGCAGCCGACGCCTCCTACCGACGGGCCGGGAAGTGCAACGCCACCCCCCACGGTGTGGACGGGCGATCCTTTCTCGTACGACAGCGTTCGTGGCGAGCAAGGCCACAACGATCAGCAGGTTGCACAACAGCGGCCTGAGCAACGTGGGTAACGATCCAGCGGTTTCGGCAGCCGGCAGGGTTTGGCGGGCGATGGCCGCCGACCTCGCGCAAATCGAATTCGATCGCCGAAAAACCCTCGAAGGCCGGGCTGGAGCCTTGTTGACTTCTAGCGCGTCGATGCTCACGCTGATTTTTGGACTGACAGTACTGGTCACTGGAAAAGATCCGACGTTCAAGAGTCACTGGGCCCTCTATTTCTTGCTTGGCGCTTTGGCGTCTTTTGTCGGAGCTGCGTCAGTTGCGATCTGGGTTCAGACGCGCGGTTTCGACTACCTAGTGGTGCGAGATACTAGCTTGAGATTGCTTGTGGGCGATGAGATGTGGAGCTATCCCGCTGATGTGGCGACCCGGGCTGACGTCAGTCAGAAGGTGAACTTGGTTTGTAGCTTGCGTGTCGGCAATAACGCCATGGCACAACGACTTACATGGAGCCTTCGGCTCCAGTTGTTGGCGATTGCACTGTTGTCGATATCAGTCGGATTTGAGCTACACAGCGTGATCTGGCCTTGAGGGTCGGCATCTCGTACGATGCCGCGCCGGCTGACGGCGATAACGCTTGTCTGGACTCTCCATCTCCGGTATCGACCACCTGCTCGTCATCGACGGGCTGGCCCGTCTGCCGTTGCCAGCTAAGCGGCCTCGGCACTGTTTCAGGTTGTCTCCCAACGCTATTTGAAGACATCCATCGTCATCACCACCAACCGGGGCATCGGCGCCTGGGGCGACATCCTCGGCGACAACACCGTCGCTGCGGCCATGCTCGACCGGCTGGGGCGCCGCTCCGTGGTCATCAACCTCGACGGTGAGTCCTACGGCCTACACGACCACCACGCCGCCGCAGACACCCCTCGCCGCGCCACAACCGGCACCCGCCAACCGATGCACTGAGCTCGCCATCAAATGAGGAATTTCGGTGAGCACTGAACCGCCCCGGCGAGTCCGGAGACTCTGATGTGCCCCGGGTTTGGTGGTGTCGCCATACTTGGCTTCAGGCCACGGGTTGGGCGGATTGGTGTAGCAGTTCGAACTCTATCGGAGTGCGCATTCCGAGGGCTGAATGACGACGTTGGCGGTTGTGGAAGATCTCCAGGTAGTCGAAGATCGCGTTGGACAGCTCGATCCTCGTCTTCCAACGTTTTCGATTGAGTAGCTCGGTTTGCATTCTGCCCCAGAATGATTCGATCATCGCGTTGTCGTAGCAATCACCGATCGAGCCCATAGACGGGACAAGGCCGGAGCGCTTGGCGCGGTCGGTGAAGGCCCATGAGGTGAATTGCACTCCGTGATCGGAATGGATGATCCCGCCGGACTGGGGGTCGCGGTTGAGGATGGCCATCCCGAGTGCGTTGGTGACCAGCGCCGCGGTCTGGCTGGAGTCGATCGACCAGCCGACCACACGCCGGGAGAACGTATCGAGCACGACCGCGCAATACACCTTGCCTTCATAGGTTTGGATTCTCACAGTCGTCGCAACGCCTTGATGAGTAAGGGGTCATGGCGTTGTCTGATGAATTGGCGAATCGGCCAGGTGTCGCACGGTATTCGGCGGAGCAGCGAGAGTTATTCTTCCGTTTGCTGGACCGTGGAGGCACGATTCGGGCAGCGGCGGCGGGTGCGGGGGTCAGCCCGGACACTGGGTACCGGTGGCGTCGCGAGGTTGGCGTGGCGTCACGACGCCCGCGGCCCAGGACCTATACCGCCGAGGAGAAGGCCGAGTTCTTCCGGCTGCTCGGCATCCGGGGCAACGTCTCTGCGGTGGCCCGAGAACTCGGGTTCGTCCGGGTCACCTGCTACAAATGGGCTCATCAAGCGGGTATCTTCACCGGGCGCGACGTCAGCGAGCAGCGTACGGAATTTCTGCGGTTGCGCAGCGAAGGGGTGGGCAGACGCGACGCCGCCGTGGAGGTCGGTGTCGACAAACGCACGGCCCAGGACTGGGACAAGGGAATCCGCCAGTTTTATGGCGGGCGTGTCTACCCCGATGGAACGGTCGTGAGGTACAGGCCGGCGGAGATACTTGCCAACGTGAAGAACCCGCGAAACAACAACGGTGACAACGCTATTGATGATACGTTGGAGGGTCTGGAACGCTCAATCG
>JAHFVB010000410.1 GCA_023264755.1 Mycobacterium sp.
CATGGCCTCCCAGGCGGCTCCCAAGGACTTCGAATCGTCATCCGTCACGAGTCGGACTCCCAGCCAAAGCGCTCGAACAAGGGCGCCAATTTGACGCGCAGCTCATCGGGCTCGAGTCCGAATTCCTCCAGGCTGTACGAGTGCGCCGATCGGTACTCGCGGCCCTTCTCGGCAGCTAGCGCCTCCTCCTGCGCAGTGACCATGTCCAGCCCGATCCCTTCGTAGACGCGGTGCATCGTTCCGGCCGGATCCGTCACGAGTTCGCGGTAGTCCACGATCACGCTCGGTGTCTCTGGGTGTGCTTCCAGCACGTCGAGCGGATGTGAGTAGTAGTGATAGGACGACTCGACGAAGGATCGGTAAGAGACCTGCATGTCGCCCTCGGACCGCTTGCGCGCCGACCACGCGAACTCCATCAGTTTGAGAAAGCTTGGAATGGTCTCATAGGGGTTGCGTACGGGTACGACGAAGCGGGCATCCGGAAAGGTCTCGATGAGACTTTCCATCCGGCCGCAGTGAATCGGTGCCTTCGAAAGATGCGTCAAGTCACCGCCATTCAAGACCAGCTGGCGTCGCAGACACTCCTTGTAGAACTGCATGACGCGCCGCCGCTTGCGGACGGGCCAGCGATCGTCGACGTAGTAGAAGTCCAGTTCCTCGACGTAAGGCAGCTGGACTACCCAGAACCCCGATGCACACGACAGAGTGAGGAGAAACTCGTCCTCTTCGGGTGCGAAGAGACCGGACTCGTGCACACCCTGACTCTTGCTGAACAACCGCTGGTCGAGAGCGTCGATGCGCCGGCGTAGCCGCCCTCCGAACCGGAGATCCCACCGAAGCACGGCACGCAACACCTTCTTCTCGATGAGTGCCGGAAAGAACATCTCCCACAACAGGACATAGGAGAAGCGCGGATCGTTCGCCATCATGCGATGCAGGTAGGTAGTGCCGCTCCGCGCGTGGCCCACCACGAAGACCGGTCTGCGCACTTCGGTCCGCCGCAGCTGCGGAAAGAAGATCGGGTCCAGGGCGAACGTGATCGCATGCAGGACGGCCAGGGCGGGTACCACGACACAGAACGTTCGGTATTGGCGGCGTCGCCGCGCAGGATCCTGCTCGCGGCCGACGAGCCGGACCATCGTCCACCACGTGCGCCAATCGAAGTAGAAGACGTTCGCCATGGCGCGCCTCACGAATTGACCTTGCTGATGACCTCGTCGCCGAAGCGCCGCAACTTGGCCAACTTGTCTGACAGCGGCTGAGGGTCATCGCCATTGAGGTACGGGTTGCGGAATCCGATCACCACATCCGTCACGCCTCGATCCGCAAGCCGCTTGCAACCGTCCACCGTGCGCGCGCTAGGCGAGACGGCGTGAATCTCGAAGGGCTCGTGTGCTTTTCCCAACTCACTACGCATGAGCAGCAGCTTCGTCAACATTGAGTCGAGCACGTCGTCGGGCCCACCTGCATGCATCCACCTGTCGCCCTTGGCCGCCGCCCGGCGCAACGCGGCATCGGAGTGCCCACCGATCAACAGCGGGACACGACGAGTGGGCACCGGGCACACCTTGAGCGAGGGAACATCGTAGAAGCGCCCCTTGAACTCGAAGAACTCGCCGGACTCCAAACCCCGAAAGACGTCCATCGCCTCATCCATGCGCGCCCCCTTGTGCGCGGGGTCGACTCCGGCCATCAAGTAGTCGTCGGGAAAGGGACTGGTCCCAATCCCAATTCCCAGCCCGAGCCGATTGTTGGTGATCTTGGCAACCGAAAAGGCCTGCTTTGCAATCAGAACCGGAGACCTGAGCGGAAACTTGACGACAAAGGTATTGAAGCGGATGCGCTCGGTAATGGCGCCCAGGAACGCCGCGAGCACGAAGGGCTCGATGAACTCCTTGCCCTCCAAGAAGCTACGATCGCCATCCGCCGTATAGGGGTAGACGGCATCCGAGTGCTCGGGATACCCGATCGAGTCGGGAATCGTGAAGCCGTCGTAGCCGGCAGCCTCAGCGGCCACCGCGAGCTGCGGCAGATACTCCGATCGCGTCATCGCATCCGTGAACGTGAACCGCATCGCCACCACTTTCATCAATCGCGGACCCCAAAGCCACGTTGGGGGATCGGGCCCCATTCAGTCACGCGCAGAAGTCGACCACGCGATCAACTCCCATCTGATGGAACCGAAGGCCTTGGTCGCATGGGTTACGCAGAGCGCGAGGATGATTCGGAGCAGGAGCGGAGTCAGCTGTGGCGACTTCCGCGAAGGGTGGGCGTGGCCCGGGGCCGCGGCACTGGCTCAGCTCAGCCGAGCACGCTCCGCACGTACTGCCACGCCTCCCGGCTCAACCACCCGTGGATCCCGCCTTCGACCTCGAACCACCCGACGTCGACCTGCTCGGCCTGAGCACGGCTACGGAAGGCCCGCGCGTCGGGGTTCAGCAGGTCGTGGGTTCCGGTCACGACGGTGATCCTCGGCAACCCCTCGAGCGGGCCCGCTCCGGGGCTCAGGAGCGGGTGGTCCAGCGCTTCGCCGTCGGCATATCGGCTTGCCACGTTACGCATCAGCTCGAGGTTGAGCAGCGGATCGATCTTGGCCACGGCCGAGACCTCGGGAGCTGGGAAGTCCGCGCGCAGCCAAGGTGACAGCAGGACAACGTCCCGCGGCTGCGGCAATCCTACGGACCTTGCCGCGTGGCACAGGCCGAGCGCCAACGCTGCACCGGCCGAGTCACCCATGAAGACAACGGAATTCGGATCGTGAGTAGCCAGAATCTGCTGGTACGTCTCGATCAACACCGGGTAGACGTCACGAAAGGTGTGCTCTGGCGCCAGCGGATAGATCGGAACCGTGACGGAACGGCGCAGGTCCACCGCCGCCTTGGCAATGAATGGGAAGTGCAGCGCGCCGATGAGTTCCAGAACATATCCCCCACCGTGCAGATACAGCAGATGGCCGCTGAGCGCCTGGGAATCGGACAGCTTGGGACGCAGCTCATAGCTCGGCCATCCGGATACGTCTCGCCGGACGACGTCCGTCCTCATTCGGACCCAAACTCCCGGACGTCCCGTGTAGGGGCGGCGAGGGTTAGCCGCCCACTCATCGATCTTCTTCTGAGTCACCATCCAGTTGCGCAGCCCACTGAGGCGCATGCCCTGCTCGACGACTCGCATCGTGATGCCCATGAGCCCCCATCCGGTCGGACCGTGTTGGCCGGCAGACGTGCGCCCCTACACGGTTCGGTTGGCAATGCGGTGTCTCGGCTTCGGGTCCAGCTAGCTTTCGCGTGAGCACGGAAACGCCTACGCAGCGGGCTTGTTGGGAGTGAGACGCTTCTGACAGTACGTCCCCGCTCTTGGGCTGGCAATGGTGGAGCCGCTCAGCGAAACCCGGCCGGTTCGGCTCACTGCACCGCTCGTAGGGCCACCGCCGCAGTGTCGAATGCCACTGGATGAGACTCGCCATACCTGCGCCCGCCACCACCCCCCTACCTTTGCGTCGTGACCACCGCCATACCTGGAGACCCCGAGCTGGAGGTTGCTGGAGGACGGCGACGCCGTGCAGCGGACCCCGAGAGCAGGCGCATCGTGGCCAGTAGGACCACGTTGATGCGTTCACTGCACGTCCTGCGGCCGACAAGTCGTGTCTCGATCCCGATGGAAGCCGTCGGGGGCTTCTTCGCGATGTCAGCCGATGCGGTGGGGTTCATCTTTCGCCGCCCCTTTCACCGCAGGGAGTTCGTTGAGCAGGCCTGGTTCGTCGCTCGCGTCTCCTTGGCGCCAACACTGCTAGTGGCGATCCCCTTCACCGTCTTGGTCAGTTTCACCTTGAACATCCTGTTGCGCGAGCTAGGTGCTGCGGATCTGTCGGGCGCAGGTGCCGCGTTCGGCGCAGTAACCCAGGTCGGCCCCCTGGTCACCGTCCTGATCGTGGCTGGGGCCGGTGCCACGGCCATGTGCGCGGACTTGGGCGCGCGGACTGTCCGCGAAGAGATCGAGGCCATGGAGGTGCTCGGGATCAACCCCGTGCAACGACTGGTCACTCCGCGAATGCTGGCCTCCGGAATGGTTGCGCTGCTGCTGAACAGTCTGGTGTGCATCATCGGAATCCTTGGTGGATACGTGTTTTCAGTCTTCGTACAGGACGTCAACCCAGGTGCATTCGCCGCGGGGATCACGTTGCTGACCGGCATTCCCGAAGTGGTGATCTCGTGCGTCAAGGCCGGACTCTTCGGTCTGATCGCGGGATTGGTGGCCTGCTATCGGGGGCTGACCGTCGCACGTGGCGGCGCCAAGGCCGTCGGCAACGCCGTCAACGAGGCAGTCGTGTATGCGTTCATGGCGTTGTTCGTCGTCAACGTCCTCGTCACCGCCATCGGCATCCGCATGACTGCCGCCTGAGCTGTCCATGATGACGGTTCGATCGACGTTTCCACGCGTCGCACGCGAAGTAGAAAGACCATTCGCCGCCGTACGCAGAGTTGGCGAGCATACTCACTTCTACGCGAAGGCAATCGCCGCCGCCCCCTTCGCCGCCACCAACTATCGACACGAGATCGTCCGACTGATCGCCGAGATCAGCATGGGGGCAGGAACATTGGCGATGATCGGTGGGACCGTCGTCATCGTCGGGTTCATGACCCTGGCAGCCGGTGGAACACTCGCCATCCAAGGCTACAGCTCGCTTGGCAACATCGGCGTCGAAGCACTGACCGGCTTCCTCGCAGCCTTCATCAATGTCCGGATCTCCGCGCCGGTGGTGGCGGGGATCGGCTTGGCCGCAACCTTCGGCGCCGGCGTCACCGCACAGTTGGGTGCGATGCGCGTCAACGAGGAGATCGACGCGCTCGAAAGCATGGCGATTCGGCCGATCTCGTTTCTGGTGAGCACCCGGATAGTGGCGGGCCTGGTGGCCATAGTCGCCCTCTACTCGATCGCGGTGATCCTGTCGTTCGTCGCCAGCCGGTTCACCACGGTGGTGATCTTCGGTCAAT